>JASJCY010000240.1 GCA_030065825.1 Nostocaceae cyanobacterium
ATAAAAGAAACCGGGTTTCTATAGATGGAGAACCGATAATTTGAGTATGTATACCAAAAGAAACATAAAAGAAACCGGGTTTCTATAGATGGAGAACCGATAATTTGAGTATGTATACCAAAAGAAACCCGGTTTATAAAAACTTACGAAGTTTTATATTTATTTTATAAACACCCTCTAAGTTATACGAAAAAATTTTGCTTACTTAGACTTGAAATCTTGATTAATCGTTGTATTGAGAAAAATATATATTTATTGACAGAAAAATAACTCACATCTTGAACCATTAGAAGGTAAGTAAGTCAAAACCGGGTTTTTGAAAGAAAAATTAGTATCTGTAAAGTGCGTTATAACTTTATCTAACGCACCAAAATCTTTACTACGCGATCGCATATCTCTTCAATTGTTCCCAACAGCATTCTTCTGAGTGTCTAATAAGGGTGCTGTACTTTCCCCGATAACACACCCTAGGTAACTACGTAACTTGAATCGTGCAAGATATGAATTAAGGTAGCAATACTAAACTCCTACAGGTTTTGGAAAATCTTTACCAAGACATACCCAAGCACCCCAAAAGAAAGGATGCTGTAATGGACATTCATCAGTATTTGTCTGCAAACTATTTAAAATGTCTTGTCCGATTGGGGAAGATTTTAAATCTTCTTTGGTGATGGTTCTGATATAATTCTGTGCTTCTTTTAAAGCTAGTTGAGTGGGTAATTTCCTCACATCCATATTTGCAAAAAAGCGATTCATTAATAAAATCGAAACATTAGCATCTACATTCCACATACTCATAATTATTAGTCTTGCACCAGCAGCGGTAAAAGCACTACGTAAACCCTTAACACCTTCACCAGGAATTACATCACCAACTGCTGTTGAACAAATAATTAAAATGATGATTTTATTCGTCCAAAAGTCTAAACCAGCTACATCTTGAGCAAATACAATTCCTTCTTCTGCTTCTATGGGTATTTCTCCACCTAAAAGCCAAGTATTTGCTCCTGCTAAAGCAAATCCGGAACGAAATAAGGGGTTTTCTATAGTTTCAATTTGATGAAAACGGGAATTTTTCTCGAAGTCTCTATTTATTGACGGATTTTTAAATTTTTGGGATAAAAAGAAGCCATGAGTTGCGATGACTAATTTTTCTGGACATTTAGCGTTAGTTAAATTTCTTTTTAAAGACCTATCTTCTAGAAATGGTTTAGTTTTAAATTTCTCAGCGACAACTTCCGCGATTTTTGCTGTCATTGGAACTGGGGGAAAGGGTTTCCATGTTTTTTTATCCTCTTGACCTAAAGTATTCAACTCTGGATTTTCTCGAATTTCATTAGCTATAGAATCAAGATTAATAGATAAATTTTTTGCTTTTCTGTCTTCTTCCTGAAATTTATGGTTTTGCGGGGGAGTTGCTGCATTTTGGACAGATAAGTCAAAGTTAGGATTAGCAAAAACTAAAGATTCCCCGGGGTGACGTTGGACTTGATATTTAGACCGTAGTAAATCCCTAGCTGCATTTAAGTAGGTAATGTTGTATTTATCAATTATAAGCTGACTACTTTCTGTATCTAACGGTAAAATCCCAAAAGGAATCAAAGTAATTCCCCCATCAGCACAAATGAATAATTCTTCTGCTTGTAAATGATTTTGCAGGGGTTGAAAAATACTATTGGTTAATTCCATCAACAATAGATCGATTTCGGAAGTTTCTGATTTTTGGAAACCCCAATCTAAATCCAGATTTTCCCCATCCTTCTTTATAACTTTATGCATTTCCTGGATTAATTGATCGATTTCCTCAGCTTCTCCTAAATCAAACATCTGTACTTTATCTGGTTCCTGTCCGGGTAAAATAAAAGCCAGGTAACGAGGATTTCCCCATTGGTTGTTTTCAAAGTCATAAACTGGGAAATAGACAAATTCAATCAGACTGCTATTTTCCGGTAACCCTGAAGCAATCTTTTCACGGTTAACTAATTCTTTCTCTAAGCGAATTTCTGGTACTTTTCTCGTGATATATTTCTCTAATTCTTGAACTTCTTCGTTTAATTCCTTTAATAAATTTTGATTTGCTTCCAAGCGAGGTAAATTTTCTGGTAAATAAAGGGAAGTTCGTAAATTATTAATTTGTGTATGTTTGGAACGCAATGTTTCAAAAGCATTTTGAATATCTTCTTGAATCTCTTCCGAATTGCGATTACGATAAATTGCAGCATTAATAGCAGCACTCGCAGCATTACTCAAAGCTTTTCGTTTTAGTACCACATCTAAAGCTGTATGAATAGCTTTTGATTTCTCTTCAGATTCTTCTAAGGGATAATAGTATTTATAGATAAGGGAAAGTAAATCATATTGTGTAGTTCTAATTTTATCTAAGAAACGCATTCTATCGTCTTCTGAACTACCGACAAATTCCTGACTCATTAAGCGATGTTCTATTTCTATAGCTTCTTGAAATTTTTCTAAGGCTAGTTGAGGACGATTGGTATTAGTGTAGAGTATAGCTAAATTATTTAAACTGATAGCTATATGAGGATGAATTTTTCCAAATATCTGTTTTCTTAATTCTAAAGACTGTTCAAGTAAAGGTTCAGCTTCAGCATATCTCCTTTGGTTATAATACAATAATGCTAAATTATTTAAACTGTCAGCAACACGAGGATGAACTTCTCCAAATACCTGCTTTCTTAATTCTAAAGACTGTTCAAGTAAAGGTTCAGCTTCACTGTATCTTCCCAGGTCAAAATATAATGATGCTAAATTATTCAAACTGTCAGCAACATCAGGATGAACTTCTCCAAATACCTGCTTTCTTAATTCTAAAGACTGTTCAAGTAAAGGTTCAGCTTCACTGTATCTTCCCAGGTCAAAATATAATGATGTTAGATTACTTAAAGTGGTAGCTACATCAGGATGAAATTCTCCAAATATTTGTTTTCTTAATTCTAAAGACTGTTGATATTTTGCTTCAGCTTCATCATATATACCTTGGGATTTATACAACGTTGCTAAATTATTTAAACTGTGAGCAACATGAGGATGAACGTCTCCAAATATCTGTTTTCTTAATTCTAAAGACTTTTCATATAAAGCTTCAGCTTCACTATATCTTGCTTGGGATTGATATAACATTGCTAAATTGTTTAAACTCGTAGCTATATCAGGATGAATTTCCCCAAATAGCTGTTGATATATTTCTAAAGACTGTTGAAATAAAGGTTCAGCTTCACTATATCTTCCTTGGGATTGATATAACATTGCTAAATTGTTTAAACTCGTAGCTACATCAGGATGAAATTCTCCCAATACCTGCTTTATTAATTCTAAAGATTTTTTAAATAAAGGTTCAGCTTCAGTATATCTTCTTTGGGATTCATATAACATTGCTAGATTGTTTAAACTGCTAGCGACATGAGGATGAACTTCTCCAAATAGCTGTTTAATTAATTCTAAAGACTGTTGAAATAAAGGTTCAGCTTTACTATATTTACCTTGGAAATAATACAAACCTGCTAAATTATTTAAACTGTCAGCAACATGAGGATGAACTTCTCCCAATAGCTGCTTTCTTAATTCTAAAGACTTTTGCAATAAAGGTTCAGCTTTACTATATCTACCTTGGTCAGAATACAGTCTTCCTAAATAATTCAAAAATCTAGCAAAATATATCTGAAAAGGAATCAAAATGTTTGATAATAATTTTAAACTTTGTTTACAGAATTCACTAATTCTTTGAATTAAAGAATTATACAAATTTTCATCTGACATTTATTTACTCCCTGATTTTTATCACTAAAGCCCAAACTACAAAGAATTTTTATTATGGTTTAAATTACCCTCCTTCCCCCACAAAATTATCTATCTTCTCCATTTCTTCATTCTCTGCGTCCTCTGTCTTGAAAAGTTGTACTCTTCGAGAAAGCTTCGCTTACATGGGGGAAACCCCCAAGACCACACTTTTCGCTGCGTCTCTGCGGTTTTTTTAATCAATTTACGCTTTTTTAAACGTAGATAAACCGGGTTTATAAACCAAAAAGTAAGTAAGTGGGTCAAATAAAATCTAAAACCTCACCCCTCTCCCAATGGGAGAGGGGGAAAAGGAGAGGGGATGGGGGTGAGGTCTTATCTTACATTTAATTGTAAGTAGTACGCTAGAGGACAACACACCCGACTCTTTAAACAATCAAATATTTATATCGCGTCAGCAGACAATTTTGATGATGTACATAATTTAAAATATCTACTAAATGATTTGTTTCCAACTTGAGAGGATATTCTTCATATTTAGGTAACCAATCTAGTAGAGGTTCATCCTCACACAACACAGCAATAATTTGTTCATAACCTCGCGGTTCTTTAACCCGAAAAAAATTATCCTGAGGTATACTCACCTGACCCTCATCAACAGGTAAAACTGGACTAAACTTAGAAGGTACAAGACAATAAAAATCTCCAGAGACAAACTTAGTAACCACAATTAAATATTCATAACCATTCAAATTAAACTCATACTTAATTTTGCTACCAATAGGAATTCCATCAGATTCTTTATCATTCCAGTCTTCATCTATCTGGATATCTAAACAGAGTTTTTGATGTTTAGAAACAGAAATTATTTCCTGATTTTCTTCCGCTTTCTCCCATAAATCCTGCCAAACTTCAATAGCCAAACTAGGATAGATAGTTTTGATATATTCAGGAAAAACTTCCTCCTTTAACCATTTAGTTACACCTTCATAACTCTTTTTATATTGACCATGAGGATTATCTTCTGATTTAAAATCGAAACCATTGATTTTCAACGTCGGGTATATTTCTTTATTCCAAGAATCAGCAATCATCTTTTCGGGATAATAATTTTTTATTTTTTCTTTACTATCTAATTTTGTTATTAATTCACCATTAGTCAAATGACGGTTTTCTAACACAAGCCTTTCAATAAAAGCTATATAATGATTTTTTTTAAAACCATATTCAATTGCTTTTTCAGTTAAAAATTGTCTTTCCCAATATTGATAAGAGTAATTCATAACTCTAGTCTATTTCTAGCGATGGAATTAGAGGATAACACCAACAACAGCTTGATGTCGAGAATTAATTGCTTAATATTTTTTAATTCTAAAAAGTATAAATCAATTTATATTTAAAACTTCTATAGATTTCGATGAAAATCGATTGACATAATCAAGCAAATAATATACTTCTCATGTCTTTATAAATCAAACATATAATTGAATGAGAAGCCACCTGTGTCTGACCACTTACAGCAATGTCATTTAACCCACATTCCCACCTTGAAATAAATTTCAAGGCTAATAGAGTAAGCACGTTAAAACGCGCTGTTACTCAAGCTTTTCCGTAGGATATAAACCTTACCCAGTCTGATTTATTAGACTTTGTTTATAGGTTCCTAGAATTAAAATCCTAGGTAGTGTAGATGACTTTTTATTGGTTTACTGGGAATTGAATCATCAAAACTGGTTTTTTCTAGTTTATATCGAACTTCTATTAAACCTCTATCAAACCTCTATCAAATTCTATTGAACAGTCTATTTATTTACTCTACAATGACATCAAATAACAACAGAAATCAAAAAACTCTGTTGCAAACCGAACCTTGAAAATATAATAACTAGGAGAAAATAATGTTTCCAAAATCATTGTCTCCTGAGCAAATTGAAAGGCTCAAAAAAGAGACAATTGATAGCTTTATTAAAGCTGCGAATGCTCCTTTTAGTGTTGCAGTCGTTGGACAAACTGGGGTAGGAAAAAGTTCTTTAATCAACAGTCTTTTTAACACAGACCTAAAGACTGATGCTGTCAAACCTTGCACTATGGCTATTGAGAGAGTAAGTTTTAAGGGTGAAAAAGGAGGAGAATTGTGGTTCTATGATCTACCGGGAATTGGAGAGTCAGCATCAGCAGATGCTAGATATATGGAGGACTATAAACAAAAGCTTTTAGAAGCAGATGTTGTTTTATGGTGTATCCATACTGACAACCGTTCAGTTACCTTTGATAGTACAGCTTTAAACAAGCTATTATCCTCTTTCCCGGTTGAGAAACAAGCACAATTGATGAGCAAACTTACATTTGTTCTCACCAAAGCAGACACTCTTATCCACCCCCCATGGGTGCTTGCGAAATTAGACAGTAAATGGGGAATGTTTTTACCATCCCAAACTACCCGCGATATCCTCAATCGCAAAGCTGAGTATTACCAAGAGACTTTTTTGCATCCTTACAAATATGGTCTAGTTTCTAGAACATACAATGAAGGAAACTTCAAAATAGATGACCCCCGCTTCTCTTGGGATAACTACAGCATTCTGTTTCAGGGGTTTATGGATAGTGAAACTCTCTCCCGACTCCAGGCTAAATTTCCTCAATTCTCAAGAGTGTTTCAGAGACTTTATAACAACTATCAAGTTATACCCTGTTCCGCTAACTTTCGCTATAATCTCAACCAATTAATGGTGGTTATAGTCAACAAAATGGGAACAGAAGCTGTCTCGAAATTTCAGAGATTTTTGAATCAGGAGGAGATAGATAAAGTTCCTTTTGCAAAAGCAAGGGAATATAACAATCTGGTCGTAATTGACGCTAACCGAAACCGAAAACTTTTCGACTTAAAAGAAATGAGGCTTTAACTGATTGATAAAAAAACCGGGTTTGTCAATGCAAAATCAAAGTTTTGAGACTGAGATATTTGCAAAAAAACCTGGTTTTTAGTCCAAAATCAGGGTTTGAGATTGCTTCTCTAAGGTCGCAATGACGTAATTACGTTATTGATGCGTAAGTCCTGACCGATTCAAATAATGTTTGCGACACATCAATTATTTGTGGGGGTTTAGCATTGCTAAACCTCTAGCCATCTGTATCATTGCTTTTTCAAATTAGTATCAGTTTTTCTTTATTTATGGAGGTTCATAAACCGTGTCTGAATTCGATGATATCTGGAATCAGATTCAATCCAATAATCAATCCCGAAATGAGTTAAAAACTGCTGTCAAACAAGCTAATTTTGACTCCATTGCAGAAATTCTCTGGAGAGTAGCAGCTAAACTCTTAGGAGAGAATGTCAGAGTATTAAAAAAACGTGCTTGGCTATGCTGGATAATTGAAGAACTAGTACCATTGGTTTATCGCTTTATTAAAGAGAATTGGAACTTTTTCTTCCGTTAGTGGAATTTACAGCAGTTTTCATCTATAGCGGTTTTCACTTGGATACAATACAAACGCTTACCTCACCTCTTCCCCTCTCTTGTTCCCCTCTCTTGTTCCCCTCTCTTGTTCCCCTCTCTTGTTCCCCTCTCCCAATGGGAGAGGGGTTAGGGGTGAGGGTAGAGGGGTGTCCTAAGGAGGGGGTGAGGTAAAATTTGTGCAACTAACTCAACCCAAAACCGCTATAGCTTTTAACACTTGTAATAATTCAATTCCTCGCTGAGATTCCATCAAATTTAATTCTGGCATAATTTGATAAATGGGAGGATTTTGATTTTTCTGTTGAATATATATAAACTGATAACTTCTTCCATTTGTCACCAAACCCCAAACTGATGCTTGTCTTTCCAAACTTTTATAAGCATATGTTAACAGTTGTGGTAAACCTGTCATTACATCAATCTGGCTATTTTTCGATTCAATTAATAATATCCAAAAAAATGCATTAGCTTTTGTTTCTTTAGCTTTACTAACAGCTAAAATATCAAATCGACCTTTAATTATTACATCTTCATCTTCAACTTTAATATCCGCAATATCTTCTTCTAAAATAATCTCAATAGGATAGCGATAAAACCCAGCCAATCGCATTAAGGGAGCAAGTACCAAAAACTTAACTTGTCCTTCGGAAACTTTACCTGCGGTGAGATAGCGGCGAAAATCATCCCGTATTTGCAAAAGTTCTTGTTGTTCAGTTTCAGTGAGAGGTTCTAGGGATAACAATGGAGAGAATGAATCAGCATATTGTTCTTGAAAACCAAATAAACGCTGAAGTTCTGCTAGGGATAAATTGCGAGCATTTAGAATTGTCATTTTAGTTATTTGTCAGTTATATTTATTCATTGAATTAAGTTTTTTGTCAACCGCAATTGCTGAATGTAAATATTGTCGTATTCAGCTATTTAGCATCTAAAATTTACATAATTTTAGCTTGAAATAAAACCGTTTAAATACTCTCTCCTCCCTTTACCATTTACCAATGCTTAAATTACCCCATTTTCTAACACCAAGTTTGCACCACTTTACCCTTCAATTGCTGTCCCAACCACGGGGTATTACAAGAAAGACTATGTAAATTTTTCCCCTCTACTTTCCAACTTTCCTGAGGGTCAAATAAAATCATTTCTGCCTTTTTCCCTACCACAATAGCAGCCGGATTTTGTTGTAAACATTCCGCTGGACGACTGCTTAAAGCACGCCATAATTCTACAGCAGTCATTTCTTTGGTTTCTACCAAATACTGCCACAATAATGGTAACGCTAACTCTAAACCAATTGCCCCTGGGGGTGTTTCTGCAAAAGCTACAGTCTTCTCCTCGTAGGTGTAGGGACTATGGTCAATGGCGATCGCATCCACAATACCAGTCCGCACAGCCCTACGCAATGCTGCTAAATCCTGGGGATTCCCTAAAGGTGGTTCTAAACGCAAATGAGGATTATAACTTTTTAAAGATTTTGTATCCAATAATAAATGCATCCAGGTAGTACTAGCAGTGATGGGTAAACGTTGATTTTTCGCTGCTGCGATTAGTTCTACACTCCGCGCTGTAGATACACGCATAATGTGTACAGGAGTACCAATAGCAGAAACTAACTCAATTAAAGAAGCGATCGCAGAAGTTTCCGCAGCAGGGGGATTTCCCGGTAAACCAAAACGAATAGAGTCTGAACCCTCCCGCATCACTCCATTACCAGCAAGTTGGCGATCGCAACACCAAAATGCAACTGGTTTTCCCAAGGGTTGGAGATATTCCAAAATTCTGCGCACCATCCCCAAATTATCCAACGGTTGACCATCACTAAAGCCAACTATCCCAGCTTGAGCTAAATCAGCTAATTCCGTCATTTGCTTACCCCCTACATCTTGGGTAAGCGCACCCCAGATGTTGAGATGGGGAGGAGGAGAAGAGGGGGAAGAAGTAATTTCCTTGTTTCCTTGTCCTCCTTGTCCCCTAGTCTTTTGCAAAAACTGTGCTACCACAGGGGGGTTATCTGCTGCTGGGAATGTATCTGGTAAGATATTTAGTCTAGTAAAACCACCAGCAGATGCTCCTTGCATTAAAGACCAGAGGGTTTCCCGTTGTTCAAATCCTGGTTCCCCAGAATGGCTGTATAAATCAACTAAACCCGGACCGAGAATTAATCCCTTAGCATCTCGGATTTGGGTATCATCAGGTAAATTATCAATATTTTTAGCAACTGACCGGATGTAGCCATCAGCAATTAGTACATCAGTGATTTGGTCAGTTCCAGAAACGGGGTTGATAACCCTTACTTGTTGTAGCAGTTCAGTTGTCATTTGTCATTTGTCATTTGTCATTGGTCATTTGTCATTGGTGATTACCAATTACCCATTACCAATTACCCATTACCCATTACCCATTACCCAACTATAATGCTCCGGTAGCCGTCATATCTAGAACACTTTTGCTGATGTGTGAGTTAATATTCATCGCTTGCAAAACGGGTAAACCACTGAATCCTTTGGGATAGTCGATGACGCTAACTGCACCATTACTCTGACGAAAACTCCAAAAACTTTCCGCTGATAAACCCAGAATATGACAAAGTAAGACCTGATTGATACCCCCATGAGCAACTACAGATATGGTTTTCAGTTGCTCATTCAATGCTGATTTAATAATATAATCAAATGCTTGTACGGTACGCTGCCATAATTGTGCTAAATTTTCCCCTAAAGGTACTTGTAATTGTGTCGGTATTGTACGCCATTGTTGCAATTGTCCGGGAAACTCCTGTTCTATCTCCGTTTCCAATTTCCCTTCCCAAAGTCCATGGATGATTTCTTTGAAACCATCATGTAAATCTAACCTTACACCCTGGTGATGCTGCAAAATAATTTCTGCGGTTTCTTTTGCACGCACCATCGAACTACTAACCATTAAATCCAATTCTACATTTTGCAGCAACTGTGCGGTCTTTTGGGACTGGAGTTTACCCTCTTGGTTGAGATTAACATCAATTTGTCCTTGATATCTCCCTTCACGGTTCCACTCCGTTTCCCCGTGACGCACCAATAACAAGCGTATTCCCTGATGATTGGGTCGCAAGGATGGTAAAATATCCCCCATGTGTTGGGTTTGATTGAGGGATTCTAACTGCACGGGTTCACCCCAACTACCAGAAAAGTTTAATACACTCACCCCACAATTAGATTGCTGCACAGATTGATAACGACTAGGTGCAATTCCCAGCGCTGTACTGATTAAAGCGCGATTAATCCCATTATGACCGACTATGAGGATAGTTTCCCCTTGGTGACGGGGTAAGATTTCTTGCCAAAACTGCTGTGCTTGTGCGTACAAAGATAAGACGGGAAAATGTTTTCTCGTCCCCTCCCCATCGGGAACTAGCATATAGAATTCATCGGGTTTTTCTTGCCAAATCCGGTAATCTTGCCCAAACTTTTGTTTAACTTCCGCTGATAGCATTCTCTCCCATAAAGGCAAGTCTACCTCTAACAGCCTTCCAGAAGGCACAGGAATGGCATTAATTCCCAATTGACTACAAATTATCTCTGCTGTCTGTTTAGCTCGCTGGAGGGGGCTGCAATAAGCCGCATTGAATGAGATACTATAGATGGCTTGACCGACTTTGGCAGCATCATTGCGACCTTTTTCTGTTAATGTAGAAAAATCTGTACGTCCTTGAATGCGCTTTTCCGTATTATAAGTACTTTGACCGTGGCGCACTATAATTACCCGAGTCACCTTTCCCCCTCCTCTATCTAAACTACCCATTTTACTGCAAATTGTTGGTAGAAGAGCATCCCAATGATTTTGCCTCAACCATTAAGCTGCGGATTTTCCTTGGGAGTACGCAGAAGTCACCCATTCAAAAGTATTACCCCCTCGATTCATCGATGGGTTTTTATCTACCAAAAAACTGTAGCGCTGCTAACGCTGCCGTTCACTGGGTATCCACAAACGATATTGGACTCACCAAACTGGGCAGTTGTGACTTCCTGTGCAAAGGATTTTTATGTAGTTGTTTCCTGTTTCTATCTGCTGCCAAAACACCTATCTAACTTATACGTTTTACCATATTCAACACCTTTGGTCGCTGACCAAATCCGATGATGACCATGCACAAGAATCGATAAACCGTATCTCGGTAGATATTTGATTTCACCAATACCCATTTGCCCCATGAAGTTTCGGACAAACATCAGATTAGGATTAGGAAGAACCGATTCAGGAACCTCGTCTAGGAGGCTTGGACAGCAAAATATGTAGAGGTATCCAAAATCATCCCAATCCGTGTTGGAGTAATCGACACATTGAGCAAGCCATTTGGTCAAGTTCTTTGTGTCGTAGTTCTGAGCAAATCGTTCGGTGTCTTTAAACTCAATACCGAATGCAACGTCCTCGCGTTTCCAGCTTGAAGCAATTTTTGGTTTTAAGACGGCATCAAGTCGAAGTCTTTTTCCGGAGAAGTGGGTTCCCATAACTTCGCGCTTGATATGAAAATGTGGCTCAAGGTCTGTTAGGTAACGAGTTGTGAGAGAGGCTTCGGTCAAACAATCCTCCTATTGCATCAGGACTTACGCAACTGGCACATTGCGATCGCTAGCTAATAGTATATTAGTACTATTAAAACTCATCGGTAAAATCAACCCTTCTTATAATTGTTAACAGTAATTAATCTGGTAAG
>JASJCY010000031.1 GCA_030065825.1 Nostocaceae cyanobacterium
AGTGGTTTGTCCCATAAAATATGATGGGGTTTCCATCACACCCACCTGGGACTATAAGTCCCAGTCTAATAGTCAAAGTCATATAAATATGACTATAAAACTAGCCATCAAAACTAATGGGACAGACCACTAGTACTCCACCAAGTAAACTATGCGGGGTTAATAAGGAAAGAACAAAGTTTTTTCTCCCCCTCTTCCCCCTCTTCCTCCTCTTCCCCCTCTCTGCCTTTACCCCGCAAAGTTGGTGTGACAGACTACTAGTGGTCTGGCAAGTCAACTTTGATGGGTAGAATAATAAACCACTCCAGACGTAGAGGACACAGAGGAAGAGAAACACAGGACAAGTCTAAAACTTGTTTTACCCCGCAAAGTTTCATTGGTCGAGTACTAGGACAGGGGTTTACCCATTCCCTACCAACCAATCATCTGTCCCATTCTTTGTTCAAATTAGTATAAGTGTGTAACTATATAACGCTTGGGTACAAAAGCTGTATTATCCCAAACTCCCAACCGCTTCTGCAACTAAGCGCGACACAAAGGGTAAAATCTCCTGAGTTTTCGCATTCTCCTTCCCTTCCGTAAACACCACCAATAAATAGGGACGCAAATTGGGAATCTCAATATAGGCTGCATCGTGACGTACCTGACTTGTCCAACCTGCTTTTGACCATATTTGTCCTTCCTGAGGTAAACCACCCCCTAAAAACCCCGTAACTTGGTCTTCCTCCACATCTTGTGGTAAATCATCCGGGTTGAGACTGCGCTTGAGTAAATCCATCATAATTTGCGATCGCCCACTGGAAACCGCTACCCCACCCACGATACTATGTAATAACCTAGCAGTGGCGTTGGTAGTCACCATATTGCGATTTTCCAACATTTCCCCATAAAATGCCCTTTCCCGTCCATAGGGACCATCACCCCAGGTTTTCTGACAGACGTTAATTGTCTCCATTTCTGTCCACCCCAAGGACTGGTAATAGCGGTTAATAATATTTCGTTGATGCTTCCAAGTCTCAAATGGTCCGGGGGATAATTGGGGACCTGATGTTGTACCAGTTAGCACATCTATCACTAAGCTAGTAGCATCATTGCTAGAATCCACAATCATATCCTTAATTGCCCTTTCTAATTCCTGGGAAGGCTGACTCATACCTTTTCCCAGCCATTCATGTACCGCTACCAGATAAAATAATTTGACCACACTTGCAGGATAAATCCGCTCAACGCCTCTATACGTAAATCCACGTACTTTATGAGTCCAAAAATCATCAGGGGTAAGGGCACCACCCGTATTTACCAAAACTGGAGGATCGTAGACAATCCAAGTCAGAGCAATTTGGTTGCGGTCTAAACTGGGAAATTCTACCCAAGTTGCTTCTAAAATGCCATTACCTAGTTTTTCTAGTTGTTCGTCCTGACTGAAGAAAATCATTGTGTCCCTTAACCTAGAATCCAAAATCCAAAATCTAAAATTCGGTGAGTACCAGTGTTTGGCTAACCTGAATGTATATGATTCTCCTGAATGTACGCGCTTGGCTACTCAAGCTGCAATTGAGCGACATTTACGGGTAATATCTAATCAGGATATTGCCCTTAGGGTATGTTTGTGTGAAGATGATTATCCCGGTTGGTTATCTGTCAATGACTGGGAATTTTTACAACCAGCTACTGTAGTTTACCAGGCTAAATCCTTTTGTGAATCTGATATTCAAAAATTACTGCCAGAGATAATTGATTTTACCCACAAAGCGATGCAAGAACCGAATTATTACCTCTGGGGTGGGACTGTGGGACCAAATTACGATTGTTCGGGTTTGATGCAAGCAGCATTTTGTTCGGTGGGGGTTTGGTTACCTAGAGATGCGTACCAGCAGGAAGAATTTTTGCAGCCTATAACTATTACACAATTGCAACCGGGAGATTTGGTGTTTTTTGGGACTCCCGAAAAAGCAACCCATGTGGGACTTTATTTAGGAGATGGTCGTTATATCCACAGTTCCGGGAAAGATAAGGGACGTAATGGAATTGGGATTGATATCCTCTCGGAACAAGGTGATGAGGTGAGTCTGTCTTATTATCAGCAGCTACGTGGTGCTGGTAGGGTTGTAAAGAGTTATAAACCGCAAAGACGGGAAGGGCACGAAGAATGAGGAGTGGGTTAGTTTCTAATGGTATGTTGGGACAAGATGGGGAATTATCTCCTATTGTCCCTGATGTTTCGGTGGTGGTGCCGATTAAGGATGAGGTGGAAAGTTTACCTCATCTTTTGACTGCGATCGCATCTACGTTGCAAGGAAGTGAATATAGTTATGAAATTATCTGCATTGATGATGGTTCTACGGATGGTTCCCCCCAGTGGTTAAAGGAACAAGCACAAGTCCGCAATGACCTAAAAGCGGTGATTTTGCGGCGTAATTATGGTCAAACTGCGGCGATGTCTGCGGGATTTAATTATGCTATGGGCAAAGTGATTGTAACTTTGGATGCTGATTTACAGAATGACCCAGATGATATTCCTATGTTGTTAGGGAAGTTGGAGGAGGGTTATGATTTGGTCAGCGGTTGGCGCAAAAATCGCCAAGACGCAGCCTTAAATAGGTTACTCCCCTCTAAGATAGCTAACTGGTTAATTCGTCGGATTACGGGGGTAAAAATCCATGATTATGGATGTTCCCTCAAGGCTTATCGCGCTGAGTTAGTAGCGGATATGAATCTTTATGGCGAACTACACCGCTTTTTACCTGCTTTGGCGTATATTGAAGGGGCAAGAATTACGGAAATGCCTGTCCGTCACCATGCACGGCGTTTTGGTAGTAGTAAGTATGGTTTATCGCGGACTTTCCGAGTCTTGATGGATTTATTGACCATTGCCTTTATGAAGAAGTTCCTCACCCGTCCCATGCATGTTTTCGGGTTATTTGGTTTGGGGTCGATGATTTCTGGGGCGTTAATTGGTATTTATTTAACTTACGTCAAGTTCGCTTATCAGGAAGATATTGGTAATCGTCCTTTATTAATTTTGGCTGTATTGCTTTTGGTAACTGGAGTACAGTTATTTTGCTTTGGTTTGTTGGCAGAATTGCTTATGCGTACTTACCACGAATCTCAGGGTCGTCCCATATACCGAGTGAGAGAAATTGTGGCGAAAAATGGGAAGTAGTGTCAAAAGTTTGCAGTAGGGGCGCAATGCTTGCGCCCAAAAGGCGCGGAGTTTGCAGTAGGGGCGCAATGCTTGCGCCCAAAAGGCTTTTAGACAAAAATATCCCCATCTTAACTTCTCTAGTCGTTAATTATATCATTCGTAGGGGAATTATATCATTCGTAGGGGCGCGGAAACCACGCCCCTACAATTGGATCTGTTGCAAACATTTTTTGATTTGGTATAAGTAGGTAGGCACAATTAGGCATTGCTGAATGAAGGGATGAATAATGAGTAGGGTAGGTATCTTGCCTGCCTGGTGAAATATAGAAAACGGGCAGGGATGCCCGTTCCACAAACCAAGATGCTCATCCCACAAAACCATCAAAATCATCCCCCATGCATACAACACCCATCAAGGTGATTCTTAACTCCACACCACCCGAAAACCGTGGGAGGATTTGGTGGCTTCAGAAGAGTGGGTGACGCGGCTGGCAGAGCGGCAATATTGAGGAATGCTAACCAACGAACCACCACGCAGAACTCGGGAACGATTATCATTATCATTCCGTGCTGTGCCGTCTGTGGGCGCGTTATTATAGTTGGTATGCCAGGTATCTTGGCACCATTCCCAAACATTCCCATGCATATCATACAAGCCAAAGGCATTGGGTGGGAATTCTCCTACATCTGTGGTTGTTTCCCGATCAATTCCTTTTTGTTCAGAAGCGTAAATATAATTTCCGTTGTAATTTGCTAAATCAGTAGTAATAGTTTCGCCAAAATAAAACGGTCTATTAGTATTAATACCAGTGCGACAGGCATATTCCCATTCTGCTTCACTGGGGAGACGATATTGTTTACCTGTATAATCGGAGAGGCGATCGCAAAATTCAACCGCATCATACCACGAAACTTGTTCTACTGGTAGGTTATCTCCTTTGAATCTAGATGGATCTGGGTTTAGATTGCCCTTAACTTTGGGTAGTGCTGCTACGGCTTTCCACTGTGCCTGAGTTATGGGATATCTACCCATGTAGAATGATTTTACTGTGACTTCGTGTTGTGGTTTTTCTGTTCTAAAGACTTCCCGTTTCGGATCGAATTTGTTAACAAGCCTTTCTATTTCTTCATCTTCTGTACCCATCATAAATCTGCCACCAGGAATTTTGACCATTTCCAGGATTACACCATTAAGCAAGTCTTCTTTAAAATACTGTGCCTGACGAGGTATAGTACTGATAATTTTTCCTCGTGAATCTACTGTGACTACTTCAGAATCAAATGTCTCCAGAAGAAGACCAGACTGTGGTATAGGTGTAGATTTAGGTATTGGTGAAGACTCTGATGGAGTTTTGGGTTCAGCTGTCTGGGACGGTTGATTAATACTATTCCCATAGAATACTCCTGTTACAAAACATGCACCTCCTCCCAAAGCCAAATAGAAAAAGTTTCTTCGGTTAGGTGTTAGTATCTGTGGTGGTTGTTGAGTACTTCGTCTCGTTGGAGTGCTAGGGGAAGGAACAGATAATTCTTTAGCAATAGCTTTTAGCTTGGGATTTCTAGGGTTTGATTGACGTGCAGCAGAAATTAAATCTTTAACCCAGTTTTCAGCTTTTGCTTTTTTTATTATGTTAAAAACAATTTCGTTTAAATTATTCCCTCCAGCAATTGCGTTTAAATTTTTATTTATAAGAGATAGCATTTGTTCTAGAGAAGCTTTGTCAGGAAAAGCATCAATTAAAGCTTCTTGTAATTCTTTATATTCTGGACCAGATAAACTCATATTTTTTTGAATATAATTTATCTCGAAATGCCCACGATTATAGCACTTTTCGGTTAAGTGTAGAGGCATTAGACACGGAGTGGCTTCCCGCAGGGTAGCAGCTTAACTCCTAGGTCGAAGCAAGCTACGTAGAGTGGTACACAATCAAACCTAACCCCTCTCCTACCCTCACCCCTAACCCCTCTCCCATTGGGAGAGGGGGAAAAGGAGAGGGGAAAGGGCTAACTTCCCTTAGTTTTTTGCCAATCTTTCAACGCACCAATGACAAAACTAGCTGCTGGATGACTCAGAAATTGCTCAAAAGCTTCAACACCACCTGTTTTCAATGCGCTAATTATTCTTGCTTTTAAGGTGAGGTTACTGTCAATCTGGGCGATCGCTTCCGTGGCTAGTGCCATTTTACCTGGGGTTGTATCGGTAGGATAGGACTTTTCTAAGTGTTCGAGTAATGCTTGAATTTCTGCTGCGGCTTCTTTAAGGGTTTGTTTTTGTTCAGCAGCGTAGTAATTATTTCGATTAGAATCACCTTCTACATGTTCGCTATAAATACCACTTTCATTGTAATTACCGCCAATTGTGTGGATTGTGTTATTGCCACTCATACTTATCTTTTCTC
This sequence comes from Nostocaceae cyanobacterium, assembly GCA_030065825.1. GTDB lineage: Bacteria > Cyanobacteriota > Cyanobacteriia > Cyanobacteriales > Nostocaceae > JASJCY01. Next base: position 5,545 of record JASJCY010000031.1, read on the forward strand.
CTCTAATAAATATTCTTGAATTATATAAGTTTACTATACCTGTAGGTGAATTTTCTATCACTGCTTTAATTCTTTTTTTAACTACAGCATCATTACTAGGTATGAATCTTTTTGAGTCTTCAACAGGTAAAGTTTGCTCATAGCTGGGGCAATATGTAATATCTTTTAATAGTTGGTTTCCAGGGTTTGATTTACGTGCCGCATCAATTAAGTTCTCAACCCAATTTTCAGATTCTGCTTTTTTTATTAATTTGAAAACAATCTCTTGTAAGTTGCCTTCTCCAGCAATTACGTCTAAATTTTTATCTAATTTAAAATATAACATTTGCTCTAGAGATGATTTATCAGGAAAAGCACTAATTAAAGCATTTTGTAATTTTTGACACTGCTCACCAAATACCATCTTATTTTTATTCATATAATCAAGTCCTTTTTGAGTTATTTTAATATTTTGATAATCTATAGGATATGAGCTTACTTGAGTATATAAAGGCTGCGCTTCCAGATATCCATCTTTTTCTAATAAATATATTTCATCAACAACTTGTTTGTGATAATATCCTTGAATTTCAGGCGATTTGTACAAAGATTTTGGTCGGTATTTATTAATTTCAAGCAGAATCTTGTTACTCAAATCAGATAACATATTCGATACTTAACTTATAAAAGTAATATTTCTTAGGTAATTCTTATTATAGCGGTTTTCACTTGGGTGCAATACAGCCCCTTCATCTACTTTAGTTACTTTACTAAACTGGCGAATTTTGGGTTAGTGGACTACTAGTACAGTTCGGCGTAAATAAACCAACCATTTTAAACAGCCCAAAAACCTGCTATGTAAGTATTTCTAATTTTTAATTCTGCCCAGGGGTACTAGTACCGCTACGCGGAAGTCAAAAGTCAAAATTATTGTGTTTTCTAGCTTTGACCTTTTATAAATGGTTGCTTTATTTCCCCCGTGTACTAGTGGGATAGATTCAAGAAATTACCCGCTGGGGTAATGTCAAAATTTTTATTTTATTTCACAGTAGAACTAAGCCAAGGAAATAAAAGTTATCTAACAATCTTAACTGATGACTCATTTCCAGAAAAAGCATTGAATCTTTTGCTAAAAATTCAGCAAAATTTGATTTTTCTGCTTATCAATTACGTTGTTTTTTACCAGGTATTAAAATGGTTTTTGCTACTAATGTTTCAACTTATGAACTGTTAGTCAAGCCTATTCTTAATAGCCCAAATGCACCAAATCGCACCGTTATTCAGGGTTATTTTCTGACAATCTCCAACCCTAGCTTTAGCAACTTGCAAATTCAACTGACATTTAAAGCTCGCACTCCGAACTTTAATTCCAGTCCCATAGTTGCATTCTGGGATGTTAATGGTACAAATAATCAACTAGTACCAACATTTAGCTTTCCGTGTTTACGTAGCTATACTTTTAACCTTCCAGCGCTAGATACGGGATTATTTCTACTACAACCAGATATTACAAACAGCAATGTAATTACCAATAGAAATACCGAAATTCGAGGCTACGTTAGGTTAAGAATTGCTTCAGCTTCTAGTGTTGCAGGATCGGGTAATACCAGAACTCTGCTACTATCAGCCCAGCAGCGAGGTACTTTTCTGCCTCAAGGTACCATTCAACCACCAGTTGCTGGTGATTACGATCAACTTGGATACAGTCTACCGTTAGCCACAGGAGGTTCTCAAGTAACTCTGCAAACTAAGGTCACTCCAGCAGTTGCACTTGCCTTACCTAATCGGAAACGCATTTTAGAAGCTATCGAAGCGAATCCAGCTTTCCTGAGTGATATCACTAATGAACCCTTAGCTCAACAAGTAGCTCAACTTAGCGTCGAAGAACAGCAACGTATGTTATATATCTTACTAGAGAGTATTCAGGGTGGTTCCGAGGTAGCGCTTGCAGACAATCCAATACAAATAGAAGCAAATGGGAACGGTTCAGATGCTGCGTCAGAACTTACTGGGGTTGGTACTTTAACTTCATAAATATACTGGAATGTACTAAGGCTAAAAACCAGATTTATTAAGAGTTACTAATAGTAAAAGCCCTTGCTGCTTGTGGTTATAAACCCGGTTTTTAGTCTGATTGAAAATCCTGTTAAATATTTTTCTGGAATGGGTATATTGCCCCTTCCTTATATTTTCAATTGGGGAGGACATATTTATCCCTTGATTCACCAATGCTAGAGTTTCCTATTAAGAGTTCCCTATGTGATATTTTGCATCACCGTGAGAAACCGGATTAATTGAGATTTGCTAAACCTAAAAATCTTAATTTTTCCTCATAAACCCGGTTTAGTTGCTCTTTAAAAGAGTGTAATATATGAATTATTCAAATTGCTATAGGAATCCGGTTTGATTTGTAAAATTACTCGTGATGGTAGGGAACCGGGAACTCTTAACAGGGAACAGAAAGTGTACTGAGATTTTTAAGCGCAAGCGCAGGCTACGCCAACAAAAATCAAATAGTAATCCTATAGTTATGTTCGAGATATGATTAGTATCAATTCAAATTCAAATAATACTCAAGTGAGTAAATTTAGAGATACTGGTGAACAGTTATGTTTTCAACGTTTTTCTAATAGTTGGGTTGCTCTTAATTCTAATCCCAAGGGAATTATTCAATTTATAGGAAGCTTTGTATTTGGCTCTTTCCCTCTCAATTCCTATAAATCTTTGTTTCAAAATCTCTTTGAACAAGGTTATACAATTTTTGTCTTTAGATTTCCTTTTAATCCTTTAGGGTTTAATCATTGGCGAGTTGCTACCAATTTACTGCAAGAAGAATATAAACTCAGGGTAGAAATAATCAGATTCTTAACCCAAAATCAAGAAAAATATCAGAATAATTTAGAAATATATCTCAATGATACTAATTATTATTGGCTTGGACATAGTTTAGGATGTAAATATATTAGTTTATTAGAAATTTTAAGTAATGATACTAATCGACGCCAATTGATTCTTCAAAAAAGTCTTGGTAATCGCTATAATTCCAAATTAAAATCTTGTATAAAATCTGTTGATGTTGCTAGAGAAGAGGCAGAACAAAAAATTACTGCTTTACTAAATCAAACCATTAATATTAACAAGTTCTTTATCAAAGACCAGCCTTCAATATTTTTAGCACCTGAAATTAGTTATACAGTCACCTTAAATGGAATTACTATTTCTACAACCAACTTTATACCTCGATTAAATCTACTGATATATCCTAATGTCAGAGAAACAAAATGTATGATTTGTCAAAGTACAAACTTATTTAATTTAACAGGAATAATCTCATTCGCTCAAGATTTTATTGCTAGAGATGATGTTAGTTTTTTACTTAAACAATTATATCGAAGACGCTTTACTCCACCCCTCCACCAAGAATTATCTGGATGTCATTTTGAACCAAATGGTATGCAAATAGAACATCTAGGAACTTGCATCAATCAAATGTTTACAGAACTAAGACAAAAAATCGACGTTAAACCCAGCTAAAGTAGAGTATTCATTTTTGATAATCTCTTAGTTTTTAAACCTTCATATTAGGATTATTATAAATCAATCTTCCCAATAAACCCATGATTTACTATCCTTTAATTCTATTATTATTGTTACTTGGACCAGCATTAGCTGCCATTCCTGTTTATTTTTCTATTACACTTTGGCAACACTGGAGTTTGATTGGAATTTGTATTTTATTTGGTATTTCACCACTTTTGCTGGCTTTTACAGGACTTCAATTGGCAAAATTCTTTGGCTGTGAATCCGCAACAATTACATTCACTTGTCCCCAACAACCTTGGCTGGGAAATGTTCTCTCATTCATGGTTTTTGCCCACTGGCTTGCATTCTTGACAATTCCCTCCGCAGCTGTGGGTACTGTAGGATTGCTAATTACATTAGTACACAAGACAAATGCAGTTTAAAGTGAGACAATAAAGGTTGATTTTTGGAAATCGAGGTGAAAATGTTCCGTCTATTAACAGCGTTCGCTTTGTTCTTATTTTTAACCCTGACTGGTAGTTTAATACTTCCTGTTAATACTTGGGCTGTAGGAGTGAACAATAGTCATCTCTCTGCTTGTCCGTCTTCAAATAACTGCGTTGTCAGTCAAGATGCTGATGAAAAACACGCCATTGAACCAATTATCTATCATGTAGACCGCGATACAGCACGAAAAACCTTATTAAAAGTTCTCACTGTTGTTCCCCGCACAGAAGTTGTAGAACAGACAGATAATTACATTCATGCTATTAGTAAAAGCCGCATTTTTAAATTTACTGATGATGTAGAGTTTTATTTTCCATTAGATAAAAAAGTAATTCATCTACGTTCTGCATCTCGTATAGGAGAGTCAGATTTAGGTGTCAACCGTAGACGTATAGAACAAATTCGTTTGGCTGTGCGCGATCTAAACATTTGATGCAAGCGCTTTCTGTATTTCTACTCAAGAAAATTTGAACAAAAAATATCCCAATTCTAACTCCTTTAGTCTCTAATTATATCATTTGTAAGGGCGCGGAAACCGCGCCCCTACTCATGGGTACTTACCAGGAATCCCACAGTCCTCCTAATATACAGAGTGAGGGAAGTGGTGACGCAGAATGTGAAGTAGGTTCAAACAGATAATTTGCACCATTTTCAATTAGCTTCCAATATTGCCTAGAATTAAAATCCCAGGAACCTATAAACAAATTCAAATAAATCAGACTGGGTAAGGCTTGTAGTGCGTTTAAACGTACTTAGTTTATTGGTTCCTTGAAATTTATTTCAAGGTGGGTTGTCAGGCTAAAGAAAATTTGAACAAAAAATATACCAATTCTAACTCCTTTAGTCCTTAATTATATCATTTGTAGGGGCGCGGAAACCTCGCCCCTACCGCAATTGAGAGACAAATATAAACCACTACTTTCTATTTTGATTCAAGATACTCTAAACTGTATTTAGCTCTAGTCTTAATAATATTTAATTGGTCAATTTGTGGTAATAAATTATCTAAAATATCATTCTCTGCAATCGATACCTCTCCCTCAGAATTATTAGCAAGCAAATCATCCAATTGACCTTGAGCTTTAGGAGATAAGATACTGTCCGCTAAAGCTTCCAATTCATCACTACTTAAGCCTTTTAAAAGTTCTCTATCTTCAGAAGAATCTATTAGCTGATAGTAAGTTTCTAAATCCAACAATACACCAATCTTTTCTCCTGTTTCATTAGTAACGTACTGCACTGATCTTGACATAACAAAAGCCTTACTAGCTTACATTTATCATAATCTACTAACTGTAAACTGTAAGTCATGCAAGTCGGGGTTCTAACGCAATTGTTAATTACCCGTGCGTATTTACCATGAAGTGACAAGATAACAATAATACTATATACGTAAAATTATGGCAAATAATATTAAGTAATGTAAAATAGTAATTAGTTAACTGGTAATCTGTCCTTAATAATCACAAACGACAGATAACCAATGACTGACTAATGACATAATTTATCTGCATCTGCCGTGAACATGTTGCGCATATTTAATATCCAACTACGGCATAATAACCTGCTGGTATTATTTGCAGCAGGTTTATTATTCTGGTCTAGTTTGGCTTCCTTACTGCCTACCCTACCACTCTATATTGAGGAGTTAGGGGCAAACAAGCAGCAAATTGGCATCGTTATGGGAAGTTTTGCCATTGGACTGCTGTTATCTCGTGTTTTTTTAGGTTATTTAGCGGATACACGCGGTCGTAAAATTGTTTTACAAATTGGGATGCTGGTAGCAGTACTTGCCCCATTGGGTTACAATTTCGTTAGTTCAATTTCCCTATTGATGGTGATTCGTGCCTTTCATGGTATCAGTATCGCTGCTTTTTCCATTGGTTTTATCTCTCTGGTAGCAGATTTAGCCCCTACAGAAAAGCGTGGTGAAGTTATTGGTTACATGAGTTTGGTTAATCCCGTTGGTATGGCAATTGGACCAGCCATAGGAGGATACTTACAAGAAATAGCTGGCTGGACACCTGCATTGATATTAGCTGCCATTTTGGCTAGTTTAGGGCTTTTGTCTATTATTCCCATTGTGAATCCACCAATTCACACACAACCCCCAGGGGAACAAAAACAAAGTTCATTTTGGCAAATATTGCTTAGTCCCAGGGTGAGAGTTCCGGCGTTAATTTTATTATTAATTGGTATAATTTTAGGGGCTTTACACACCTTTGTACCCTTGTTTATCAAGTCCACAGGGGTAGATTTGAATGCAGGCTTATTTTACACTACCGCTGCCATCGCCAGTTTTAGTGCTAGATTTTTTACAGGTAAAGCAAGCGATCGCCTTGGTCGAGGTTTGTTTGTTACCCTCAGCTTAATTGGTTACACCATAGCTATGGTGATGTTGTGGACTGCTAATAGTAAAGAGACATTTTTGCTAGCTGCAATTGTTGATGGGGCTGCTGCTGGTACTATCATACCCATGATTTCGGCAATGTTAACAGACCGGGCACAACCCCAAGAAAGGGGACGGTTATTTGCTTCATCTTTAATGGGATTTGATATCGGATTAGGGATCGCAGGTCCTGTGGTTGGTTTTCTGGCACAAGAAGTAGGTTATCGGAATATATTTGGTTATGCTGCGCTTCTGGCTACGTTAGGTATTCTAATTTTCCTAACCCAATCTAGTAAAGGTCTGCCAAATTCCTTACGCTTTGCCCTAGGACGTGGTAAAGATGCCTATGCCTTAAATTCAGTTAGGAATTTGTAGGGGTGCAATGCTTGCACCCAAGATTTTTGTAGGGGTGCAATGCTTGCACCCAAGATTTTTGTAGGGGTGCAATGCTTGCACCCAATATTTTTGTAGGGGTGCAATGCTTGCACCCAAGATTTTTGTAGGGGTGCAATGCTTGCACCCAATATTTTTGTAGGGGTGCAATGCTTGCACCCAATATTTTTGTAGGGGTACAATGCTTGCATCCAAGATTTTTTTAGGGGTACAATGCTTGCATCCAAGATTTTTGTAGGGGTGCAATGCTTGCACCCAAGACTTAAGAGTTTTAATTCCTAACTGCTAATTCTTAACTTTTTGAAACGGGCGAGGAGGGATTCGAACCCCCGACACCGTGGTCCGTAGCCACGTGCTCTAGTCCACTGAGCTACACGCCCTCAATAGAAAATAATAATAGCATAACTAAAGCTAATCATGCAAGATAATTCTGGCAATTTAACCCATCTCGATGGTCAGGGAGAAGCGCAAATGGTGGATGTGTCGGCGAAAATAGCCACAGTCCGGGAAGCTGTAGCCGTTGGTACGGTGCGGATGTTACGGGAAACTTTTGCTGCGATTCAAGCTGGAAATGCCCCCAAAGGTGATGTATTGGGAACTGCGAGAATTGCGGGAATTATGGCAGCTAAACAGACAGCAAATTTGATTCCCCTATGCCACCCTTTACCATTACAAAAGGTGGAAGTACAGATAATACCAAATGAGGAACTACCGGGTTATCAAATTCAGGCTACAGTTAAAACTAAATCTGAGACTGGTGTAGAGATGGAGGCTTTAACAGCTGTTTCTGTAGCAGCCCTAACCTTATACGATATGGCTAAAGCGTTAGAAAAGTCAATACAAATTGAAGGGATTTGTTTAATAAGTAAGACTGGTGGAAAATCAGGAGATTATTCTGTGCCAGACAAACACAAGTAGGCACTATAAAATCTTACATACTAATTCCTAGTCCCTAATCCCTATTCTTAATCCATTTCTGTTTGCAATTTGTCGTGTTCTCTTTGCTTAATTTTATAGTTATGTCCATCATTTAGGTAAATTTGATACTTTGCTTCATGCCATCCAATTAATCCCAAAAAGCCCGGATCTTCTTTTTCTACTTGTATTATTTCAGAAATTGCATCCGGATTAATCTCTACAGTGTGACCATCTGTAGTTTTTACTTTTACAATCTTCATACTGCTACCCCCTGATAGAGTGGCAGTAAAGCTTTGACATCCTCCCCTCGTGAAGCAACTTTTCTACCCTTACTTACTTTGAGTAAGAGGATTCCTAGCTTTCACAGTTAGGCTTTCTCCTTCGTTGTGTACCAACTAGAGTATCATTATCGATACTTACCGTCGCATCTAGTTCACAGACGTTTTCGACTACCTTATGCCATAGCACAATTTTATGTTATTTCATACACAATTTAATGATTACAATTTGTATTGTAAATTTACAATTTAAAGGTAATTTCCCAACTACGGGTACATTTGCAAGGCTATCATTCACCATGGTAGTCCACCTATGGCAGATTTTCTGGATCGACTCCTAGGGAACGCAAGTAAGTAGCTAATTTGTCAGCCCTAACACGTTCTTGTTCAGCCCTAACACGTTCTTGTTCAGCCCTAACACGTTCTTGTTCAGCCCTAACACGTTCTTGTTCAACCCTAGCACGTTCTTGTTGTAGTGATTGTTGTAATTCCACCGATGTCAAAAATTTCTGTCCATCGGGACGATAAATCTGTAATTCCCCCTCCCCAGTTTCAAACCTAATTCCCAAGCGGGGGCTAATGGAACCATCAATTTCCCATAGCTTTGTCAGATGTCCATTTTGTCGTAACCAGCCATCGAATTGAAAACTATCGGGATTATACAAGTAGTATTCTTCGACACCATAGGTATTGTAAAACTCCAGCTTGCGATCCATCTCCTTGCTATCATTACTAGGAGAGAGGATTTCAAATACAACTTGTGGTGGGATATTATCTTCTTGCCACTGACGATAGGAACGGCGTTTACCCTTTGGTCTACCAAAGACTACCATAACATCAGGTGCTACTGGTGCAATCAACTGGGAACGGATAGGATACCAAAGCAAATCTCCAGCGATAAAAACATTATCATCTTGGGCAAACAGTATCTCTAAATTCTCCTTGATTAAAACAATCCAGCGATACTGTTCGGTATTATCTGCCATTGGTTTACCGTCACTACAAGGAAATAGGATATCCTCATCAACTTGCTTGGAGGTAGTCATTGGAATTCACCCAGCATGTCTATGCTTTAAAATAACAATAACACCTGTAAAATCTTAGAATGATTTAGAAAGCAGTTTTGTAGAATTTTGTAACAAAAATTTATGCCTCCCCGTTGGCCCCGTAAACCCGATCGCAACGATCCAGATTATCGTAAATTAGATGACAGAATGAACTTTGCTGTACATGTGGCAATTTTTGCGGCTACAAATTCTGGATTGTGGTTTTTTCATAACTTCCTTGTTACTACCTGGAAGTGGTTACCTTGGGTAACTCTTAGCTGGCTAGTGATATTATTAGGGCATCTGATTTATATTAGTGCGATCGCCAACTATTCGGAAACACCATCAAAATCTACCTAAAGATGTACCTCTTAGAGGGTGTTTATAAAATAAATATAAAACTCCCGTGAGGGTCTAGAAACCGGATTTCTTTGGGCATACATACTCAAATTCTCGGTTTTCCACCTATTCCAAACCCGGTTTCTTTTTATTTATAAACAACCTCTGAGGCTAGGGCAATCTCACCTGTAGTGGTGTGGTCATGCCTGATTAAGTGAGCGATAATATGAGATAGATTCAAATCCAATTGTTTATTATCTAGGGTTATTTTTATGGCTACAACTAACACCACAGAACTAATCGAAGCCCTAGCCGCTGAAATTGGGGAAAACCTCTATATAGACATTGCTAAGTGGCATCTTTATCTCTCAGATGCCAAGTTACATACAGTAGTTGCTCAAAAAGTATACCCCTTACTAAGTGAAAATGGCATCAATGAAGACCGAGTTGTAGAAATTCTGGGTTCAATTCCGGTGAAAATTGGCGGTGGAAGAAAAGAACTTCCTTTGATTGATTTGCTACCTTTACAATCCCAGGTTCACCTAGTTGATATCTTGGAGAATTTCCAAAGAGAAATGTAATTTTTACTGCCAATTTTTACTTTATTAGGATGGGTTTACATTCTTAATCAATTGGGAATAATTGTAGGGGCACGGCGTCAAAAATTATGCCCACTAGCAAGTCAATTTAAATTGCATATTCAATTTTGCTGTAATTCTTGTGGGGTAGGCATCCCTGCCTGCCCTTTATACTATCAGTAAGTAATATTACTGATGCCGTGCCCCCATCTCTATGCTGACTGCATGGGATGCTTTTATCAAAGATGCAGCGACATTCTGCATGGTTTGCACCAATTCTTTACCCGCTTTTTCTGGCGTTCCCACCCCGAAAGGTGGTGAAGGATTATACTCCAACATTAATTCAATTGACTTGGCAGTATCTTCCCCATATAGTATTGCAGCAATCTTTAGGGCAAAATCAATTCCCGCTGTGACACCACCACCAGTAATCCGGTTGCGATCTATTACTACCCTATCTGTACTGACTTGTACACCCATTAATTCCAGTTGTTCTCGAAATGCCCAGTGAGAAGTTGCTCGATACCCCTGCAATAACCCTGCTGCTGCTAAGATTAAGGAACCTGTACAAACGGCAGTAATATATTTGGCTGTCTTGGCTTGTGACTGCAAAAAAGCCAGCATTTGAGCATCTTGCATCATTTCCACCGTGCCAAATGCTCCACCCGGTACACATAGTACATCAAGTTGAGGGCAGTTATCAAAAGTCGTATCAGGTAAAATTTTTAACCCACCATTACTTACTACAGGTTCGATAAACTTCCATATTAGTAAGACTTGGGTGTTTGGCATCAACGAAAATACTTGGTGAGGTGCAGTAATATCTAGCTGAGTCATATCAGGATAAATTACTAGACCAATAGTGTATTTTTGCTGATTCGACATACTTAAATATTCCGGTAATGTAACAGCTTCAGCTATCCTAGAGCTAAATTTTCAAGTTGCAAATTACCCATTTGAGTACATTTTTGCCATGTCTCAAGGCTTACAAGCATTAATTAAGAAGATTGCGATCGTTAATAATGAGCAAGAACTTTGTTTCAGCTACATGGATGTAGCAGGAGAACTATTTGCTTCTCAACACTGGGGTATCTCTTTACACGAACAAGAAGGGCAAAAAGCTACCATTGATATCAAAGGATTACCTGATAGTTTTATTGATTACTACGAAAGTAGGGGAATACTTATAGACCCTGTCATGGAGTATGTGTTACAAAATCATGCACCTGCCCATGAGCAAGTCATATTGACTGAAGAAGCTTGGAAACAAAGTCAATTATACCAGAGCGGTTGTGGTAGAAAATATGACCATGAACATATTATGACAGGTCCCATTGTTGGTGAGGGAAAGCTGATCGGTACAGTTAATTTTGCCCGAACCAGTGGAACTCCAGCATTCAATACACAAGATTTGATGTGTTTGAGTGCTATTTGTAGTCATATTTCTGCTAAATTAGCATTTGTGCGATGTTCTAGAGGAATCCCCAAACAGCCAAGCCTATCAACAAGTTTAACTTGCTTAACTCCACGGGAATTACAAATTGCCCAGTTGGTAGCTAATGGTTTAAGTAATGCAGAAATAGCTGCTGAATTATGGATTAGTCAAAATACAGTCAAACAGACTTTGAAACGAATTTTTCGCAAGTTAGATGTTTCTGCACGGACGGAAATGGTAGCAAGATTGTTCTTATAGGAGCTATGCTGAAGCTAGAAGGTTTATTCTTCAATAAAAACCTCACCCCCGTCCTGCGGACACCCCTCTCCTTACTAAGGAGAGGGGAAGGGGGTGAGGTATATTAGACATCTGGTGGAAAAGAATGTTCGGTGACGTTGCATTGCAACGTCACCGAACAAGGGTTTTGGGCAACGCATATTTAATTTTCACGCCTATGTCTATTTCCTAGCCCCTAACCCCTAGAACAGGCAACATCTATACTATCGTGGGTAGTAATTATAATTAGCATCAAAATCACGTGCTGTAGACTGGGATGGATCTAAACCATCATTGCGGGTACGACGACGCAAGTCTCCAACGTCGGGAGAAGCATTGACAGCATCTTCAATACTAATTATACCACTCAGCATTAACTGACAGAGGGCTTGATTCATGATTTGCATTCCCTCATTACTATTTTCCTCCATCAGTTGGAAAGCTTCGGTTTCTTCACCTTTGAGGAGATAATCTTGCATAGCAGGTGTATTAATCAAAACTTCCATTGCTGCTGTGCGTCTTCCATCAGTTGTAGGAATTAGCAACTGAGAAATCACAGCAACTAGGGAGTCTAGGATTTGTACCCGCATCCCTGCTTGTTCATCGGGATTGTAGATATTAAGTAAGCGATGAATGGTAGAAATAGCGTTTTTGGTGTGCAAAGTCCCTAAAACTAAATGACCTGTTTGTGCAGCTTTTAAAGCTGTTTCTAGAGAAAGGCGATCGCGCATTTCCCCAATCAAAATCACATCGGGATCTTCGCGCAACACCGACCGCAAAGCCTGATTAAATTCATGGGTATGTAAACCGACTTCCCGCTGACTGATTAGACATTGTTGGGAGGAGTGAACATACTCAATTGGGTCTTCAATAGTAACAATGTGTTTTTGTGTTGTGTGGTTGAGATAATTAATCATCGCCGCTAGAGTCGTGGATTTACCCGAACCTGTCGGACCTGTAACCAAGATTAATCCTTGGTTTCTGCTGACAATCTGTTTGAGGACACAGGGCAATCCCAAGCTATCAATGGAAGGTACATTCAGGGTAATTAGTCGTAATACCATTGCCCCACCAGTTAAGGTTTCAAAGCAGTTAACGCGACAGCGTAAAAACCCAGGATAAAAAATTGCTGTATCCAATTCCTTACTTTGGGCAAATTTTTGTCGCTGAGATGGAGTGAGAATCTCTTTGAGATAAGCCTCAAAAATTTGTGGGGTTACCATCTCTCCTAGGTGATATGCCAACATTTGACCCCGAACCCGAAATCGGGGCACTTCTCCGACGCGAATGTGAATATCAGAAGCTTGTTGGGTATGGGCATCCCCCAGCATTTGTTGAATCGAGATAATTTTGTTTTGTAGCATTAGAGGTTTTGTAAGTGATTCATTAGGTAGTGGTGGTCGTAGGTGTGATACTTGCGGAGATTGAAATCGGGACGTTGTCTTTTCGTCCATTGGTATTTCTAAAAAACAAAATATAAGCTAAAAAAACGGTTACACTTAGTTGATGCACAACAAGATGTAGTTAAGCTAGTAACATTAGCTTAGCTATTTTTACTTAAGTAGACCGTAAACTTACTTAAATTGTAGATGGTTTTCTATTTCAGTTTATATACCGATTTTAAAGATTCTCTTCATCTTTGATTAAGAAAATATATTGGGTATTTTCTAATACCAAAAAAATAAAAATTGGGCTAACCTAAAAAGAAATTCCTATGAAGTATGTATGAACCTCTCTAGAGTCCGCTTTTTTATATGTAGACAGTCAGTCAATGCTGACGGGGAACCAGCTATTTTTCTTCTATCTGATAACTTGTACCATTCTTAAGAAGAGCCAGAGATCCCTATGTTTCAATACCGTTGAGTTAAGTCTAAAAACCAAAAATACCGTAGGTTGGGGAGCCATTCCGTTGCGGAGGTTCCCCAACCTACAACCTGATTACCAGCGTGACGCTGGTAACCAGGGGAGTTGAGGTTCAGCCTCCTAGTTATCGCATAGGAGTGCAAGTTTGATTATTATGTTCGTTTACATACTAATTTCAAATTAGCAAAAAATCCTATTTTTCTCTATTCCCTATTCCCTATTTCCTATTCCCTATTATCCGAACATTATAAAAAGTATTTTAAGATGAAGATTATCAAGGGTATTACCAACTGGTTAGAAAATCATGCTGCTGTGCCAGCTTACTCTGGCTGGGTATTAGCAGGAATTACTATTTGTTTTTTTGGGGCAGCTATGAATAGTATGGCTGGCTGGTTATATGTAATCAGTGGAGTCAGTTGTGCTGTTTTAGCAATAGCAGCTATCTTACCACCGCAATCCCTAAGGGGTTTGAGAGTTACTCGTCTTCCCATTCAGCCAGTCACAGCGGGAGATGAATTAAAGGTAGAATTAGAAATTCGCAATCAAAGCAAGCAGCCTGCTGCTTTAATTCAAGTTGTGGATGTTCTCCCCTTTGTGTTAGGAACATCTTTAAAACAGGCAATAGAAAAGATTTTGCCCAAAGATAATTACCGCTGGGTATATTATTACCCTACCCAACGTCGGGGAATTTATCGCTGGCATAATGTAGAAGTAAAAAGTGGTGCCCCTTTGGGATTGTTTTGGTGTACTCGTCAGCGAGAATGTCAGGCATCGGCAATTGTTTACCCCACGGTATTATCCCTGACTAGTTGCCCCTTAATAGACCAAATTGGGCAAAAAGATAGCCTCAGAAGCGATCCTGGTGGTACACCCTTGCATACAGCCACAGAAGGACTAACGCGTTCCCTACGTCCTTACCGCACGGGAGATCCCATGCGTTTGATTCACTGGCGTAGTAGTGCCCGTTACGGGGAATTACGGGTAAGAGAGTTAGAAATTATTACAGGTGGACAGGAAATTGTGATTGCTCTCGATAGTGCTGGTAATTGGGAAACTGAGAACTTTGAGCAAGCTGTAATTGCTGCTGCCTCCCTATATTTTTATGCCCGACGACAACAAATGCAGGTACAATTATGGACTGCATACACGGGTTTACTAAAAGGCGATCGCTCGGTGTTAGAGGCTTTAGCAGCAACAAATTCTGGTGAAGATAGCAATGCACCTCAACCCCCTAGTTATCAAATGATTTGGCTGACTCAAAACCCCCTGACTCTTTCTTCCCTTCCTAATGGTAGTCGTTGGCTATTGTGGCAAGACAGTTCATCAGCAGCAAAAGTGATAATAAATCGGGAATATCCCGGCATGATTGTGCAAGTTGATACACCCCTGCAATCACAATTGCAAAAATCGGCGTCGTATAATTGAAGTATGAATCTGGCTGTTCCAGAGGTTGCAGTGCCAATCTCTACAAAAGTTTGGACATGAGGCAAGATCCTGCATCATAGATGGATATGGCTAACGCCAAGCTGCGCTAACAGCAATGCCCAAAAATAAGTTAGTTGATAATTAATTCCAATTTTTTGCATTCAAAATACCAATGATTTTGGATTAATGTTAGCGACAGTAGAGGTAAAGCCCATTGCTTGAACCTCCAATACTAGATTTAGAGCATGTTCACAAAGTCTAATCTTAACTCTAAAATCTAAAATTCAAAATTTCCCAGAGTTATAGCATACCAAGGCTGCGGTACAATGCAAACACGTATTTAAATTTAGCTCAGACTATTCTTATGAACTCATCAGAAGTGAATACAAAATCCACCGATAAAAACTTAGAAGCCATGCGGCATTTTTCTGAGCAATATGCCAAGCGGACTGGAACATACTTCTGTGTTGATCCTTCTGTAACCGCAGTAGTAATTGAAGGACTTGCCAAACATAAAGACGAACTTGGCGCTCCTTTGTGCCCCTGTCGCCATTACGAAGACAAAGAAGTTGAGGTAGCAGCGGCATTTTGGAACTGTCCCTGTGTACCCATGCGAGAACGTAAAGAATGTCACTGTATGCTTTTCTTAACTCCAGACAATGATTTTGCTGGGGATCAGCAAGAAATTGCCTTAGAAACCATTAAAGAAGTGCGGGACAGTATGGGTTAATGGAAGAATTGCCTGAAGAATTCTGGGAAGGTGTAGAACAGTTCAATTCTGGACAGTTCTATGCCTGTCATGACACTTTAGAAGCTTTATGGATTGATGCGGTAGAGCCAGAGAAGAGTTTATATCAAGGCATTTTGCAAATTGCAGTAGCGCTCTACCATTTAGGTAATCAAAACTTGAGAGGAGCAGTTATTTTGCTGGGAGAGGGTAGTAATCGCTTACGACGTTATCCATCAACTTATGGTGGTATTGATATAGATACACTACTCGATCACAGTATAACGTTGTTAAAAGCATTACAAGAACTCCAGCCGCAAGATGTCGCTTCCCTGAAATTGGGGGAAGATGAAAAATTCCCCTTGCCTCAGATTTTGTTGGGTAAGGAGTAGAGATTTTTGAGGGGGAATAAGCAACAGGGAATAGGCAACAGGGAATAGGCAACAGTGGAGGGGAAAGCAAGTCTTTAAACTCTCTCTTGCAGATTCAAATCTCCCCCTTCCCCATTCCCTATTCCCGGTTCCCTAGGGACTTGCAAATAAAAAAATATCCCAAAATTTGGGGATAATTTATTTCTTGGTATTCCCCTATTCTCCGTTCCCTATTCCCTATTCCCCGTTTCCCCAGAACCCAGATGTGAAACCTTAATTGAGGGGAAAGCGTCAATAATTTCACATAACAATATCAAATCATAATGGTTACCGATGCTTTTAAGGTCGATAATCGGTGTTGTTGTGTAATTATCCAGATAGATTATTGATCTGTCTGCATAAAGTAAGTAAAAGGGAACTCTTAACGGGGAACTCTTAACGGGGACTGCATTGGTGCTGGGAGCTTTAGACCCACCACCAATGCGTACCACTGATTTATATTGCCATATAAATTAGTGGGGGACTCAGACCCCCTGATTTTATCTAGAAGGCAATAGGGAGGAACGACCTGTTTCCTGTTGCCCGTTCCCTTCTTGTTGAGATAATTAAAATACAAACCTAACTTATAAATCCCCAATTGCAATCATGCCTTTTTATCAATTGCCCCAATTTCAGATGCGTCGTTGTGTGTCAGCTTTGATACTACCAGCGGCACTGTTAGGAGCGATCGCGACTCCCAATCAACTGCAAAGTGCCACAGCACAAACATCTGGAGCAAATCGTCCACTGACTATCCGTTCTGATGTTCAGGAATATAACGCCAAAACTCAAGTGGTGACAGCTCGGGGTAACGTACAACTGTTATATCCTGCTCGCCAAATAAAGGCAACCGCTGCCCAAGCTCAATATTTCAGTACAGAACGTCGGATTGTCCTCAGCGGTAACGTTTATATTTTGCAAGATGGCAACAATAGTATGCGGGGTGAGAAAGTGACTTATCTGATTGATGAAGGACGATTTGTAGCGACTCCCAAAGCTAATCAACAGGTAGAGTCTATTTATATTGTGGAGGACACCAACCCTAGTGGTCAAGCTAAGGCTCCCACCCCAAGGACACCAAATTTGCGACGCTAGAATTAGCTCCTTACCTTAAACCCTTGATTCAAAGGATAGGAATAGTGGAAAAAATTGTCTTGGAAAATGTTCACAAATCCTATGGTAAACGGCAGATTGTCAATCGTGTCAATCTTTCTGTTACCCAAGGTGAAGTTGTTGGTTTACTAGGTCCTAATGGAGCCGGTAAAACCACAACTTTTTACATTGCTACAGGTTTAGAAAAGCCAGATCGGGGTACTGTTTGGCTGGATCATCAAAATATTACCCCACTACCAATGCATAAAAGAGCGCAACTGGGTATTGGCTATCTGGCACAGGAACCCAGTGTTTTTCGGCAGCTTTCCGTGCGGGAAAATATTCTCTTGGTGCTAGAACAAACTAATGTGCCACGCTGGGAATGGTCACGACGACTAAACACTCTACTGCGGGAGTTTCGTTTAGAAAAAGTCGCAGCTTCTCGTGGGATTCAACTTTCTGGGGGAGAACGACGACGGACGGAATTAGCTAGGGCTTTAGCAGCAGGTAGGGAAGGTCCGAAATTTTTACTTCTGGATGAACCTTTTGCTGGGGTAGATCCCATTGCTGTTGCCGAAATTCAGCACATTGTAGAACAACTGCGCGATCGCGGTATTGGGATTTTGATTACAGATCACAATGTCCGCGAAACTCTTGCGATTACGGATCGCGCTTATATTATGCGTGATGGAGAAATTCTTGCTTCTGGTAGTGCGGAAGAACTCTACAATAATCCCCTAGTACGACAATACTACTTGGGTGAAAATTTCCAACTTTAAATTGCAATTTATCTTTGGGGAATTGATCAGTCAGGATTTATGCCATCTCACTGTTTCATTTTCTAATTCTTTTTTATTTTTCATAAATAATTTATAATTTTATTAATGTTTGTTATTTGATATTTGTGGCTGTTACTACTATTGGAAAGATAAATGCAACTCAATGTTGTTATTTGAGCAATAGAAAAAGCAAAGCTGAAAACCCTGATACTTGACAACTGTAAAAGTACATCCATCAGTGAAATTAGACAACCAATCTATGAGATATACTTTGCTATTTAATTGCTTATGAACTCAAAGAGTTTCAAACCTTTTTATATCCTCAATTCACTGTTATCATTTTCGATCATGGATCGCTACCTTACCAGTGAATTGCTGCCACCTTTTTTATTTGGTGTCGGAGCTTTTTCATCGATTGGTGTTACCATTGATGCGGTATTTGAACTAGTAAGGAAAATAGTTGAATCTGGGCTACCTATAGGTATAGCATTTCAAGTTTTTATATTAAAACTACCAAATTTTATTGTTTTAGCCTTTCCCATGTCTACCCTTTTGGCTACTTTGATGACTTACAGTCGTCTTTCTAGCCAAAGTGAATTAATTGCCTTGCGCAGCTGTGGGGTAAGTGTTTATCGCATGGTATTCACTGCTGTGGTTTTGAGTTTTATAGTCACAGGAATGACATTTGTATTTAATGAACAAATCGCACCTGCGGCAAATTACCAAGCTACTATTACTTTAAAACAAGCACTTAAATCGGAACAGCCAAGTTTTAAACAAGAAAATATTTTTTATCCGGAATACCGAAAGATAAAACAACCAGATGGGAGCAAAGAAAAGATTCTATCACGTCTATTTTATGCCGACCAATTTGATGGCAAACGGATGAAAGGACTGACGGTTATAGATCGCTCTCAAAAAGGTTTAAATCAAATTGTTGTGGCAGAGTCAGGTAAATGGAATGGATCGGATGAGAAGTGGGACTTTTATAATGGTACTATATATTTAGTCGCACCTGATCGCTCTTATCGCAATATTGTCCGCTTTGAACACAAACAAATTCAATTACCCCGCACGGCATTAGATTTAGCAAACAAAAGACGCGATTATGGCGAAATGAATATTGCTCAAGCGCTAGAACAGCTAGAAGTCGAACGTATGAGTGGTAATGATGCCAAAATTCGCAAACTTCAAGTCAGGATTCAACAAAAGTTTGCTTTGCCCTTTGTCTGTGTTGTTTTTGGCTTGGTTGGTGCAGCTATGGGAAGCATCCCGCAGCGTTCTGGAAGTGGAAGGGGTATGAGTTTTGGTATTAGTGTAATTGTGATTTTTACTTACTATTTGTTAGGATTTGTTACTGGAGCATTGGGACAAGCGGCTATCATCTCTCCATTTATGGCAGCTTGGTTACCTAATTTTTTGGGCTTGGGAGTGGGTATATTTTTATTAGTACGTGTTGCTCAAAGGTAAAGCAGGTTACTATTTATATTAGCACTGTAGATGCCTAGTACCTAGTGGTTTGTCCCATTAATTTTGATGGTAAAAATAATAACTTGTGGGTCAGGCAAGGATGCCTGTGCCACAACCCCTAAAAATTAATGGGACAAAGCATTAGTCTATGACAACCCCTTACTGAAGGATGCGATTATAGTGTCATGTAACTTAAGGATAACCAGGAGGCAGAGCCTCAACTCTCCTAGTTACCAGCGTGACGCTGGTAACCAGAAACATAGAGCCTCTGGCTCTTTATCAGATGTAACCTAGTTCCTAGTCTCTAGCCTAGAGACTGGAGAACAAGGGGTGCAAAAGCTATGTCTTAATGAACATGGGATTTACCCTTTACCATTTACCCTTTACCCTTTACCATTAATATGTCTGGTCGCCATTATCCTCCCGCTTACTTACGCTATCTTAAAGCTAGGTTATGGAACTTAGCACGACCTAGTTTTTGGGGAACAGCAATTTTCTTATCTGTCGTTGGCTTAGTAATTAAAGAATACTGGACAAATCCGGATTTTTTAACTCAATGGCAAAATGGAAAAGTAACTTCTTCTGAGTCTGGTAATTCGTCCCTTTCTGAAGAAGATAGAGCTATAGCAGCAGATATTGATAATTTACCAGTTTTATCTTTTGATGCCGAATCAGAAAGTCTTTTATCTAACCCTAGCCAGTTTTCTCGCAAGAGGCAGAAGAAAAGTAATATAGATACAACTTTATTAGATGATTTAATTAATGCGCAAAAAAAATCTCCTAATCCAGTTCCATTTAACTCCAGTTTAGAAAAAGTTACTCCCACAGCTACACCTAATATCGAAAATCCTTTTTTGTCCTCAGCAAAAATTTTATTGCGGGGTGGTAATTCTCAAAATGGTAGCAATTTGTTTGGGGTTAATAGCTTAAATCCTTCAGGTATGAAATCTGTGGAAGATACCTATACTGCTGGGGGAATGGGAATAATTAACCAAGGCAAATTAACTCAAAATCCTGATGTTTTAAACCCCCTCAAAAAAGCTGTGGAGCAATCAAATCAGGGGAATATACAAAAGTTTAATGGCAGCACCTTAAACCCCACAAATGTTCCCGGAAAAGTTTTAGAAACGAATAGCTTATTGAATAGTAAACCTGTTTCAGCTAATAATAATATTGCTACATACGGTATTAATGATAGTTCTAATGGTAGTAGTTATAGTCTGCCAAATCTGCCAAATAAGTTGCAAAATCCCTACAATAACTACCCTGGAACTCAAAGTTTGAGAACAGGGAATATTCAGCCGGTAAATTCCGACAATAACTACTCTGGAACTCAAAATTTGAGGACAGGAAATATCCAGCCGGGAGCAACAAATCAACTGCAAAATCCCTACAATAATTTTAATAATAGTCAATCATTGTCCACAGTAAAAACACCAGTAAATGGAGTCTCCTCTAACAGTAACAATTTCCTGCCCAGGAGTAATTCATATTCTGGACAAATTTCCAACCAAAGTGCTGTTACCCCTATAAATAGTAATTATGGAAATCAAAATTTACAGCAGTACAATCAATTGCAACAGCCAAATAAGTTGCCAGAAAACTTAACTGATTGGTTGAAAAAAAATGATTAATCTTATCCTTAGAAACTATGGAAATGGAGAAAAAATCAGGTTACACCAGTGTTAATTTTCATTTTCTTGATTCTGAATGTTACAGTTCGTTTAGCGGGTACTTTGCCTGATAAGAGAGTAATTTTGTTAGAGGGAATCTGTAACTTAGAAATTAGGTGTTCTTGAATTATTTCAACTCTTTTCTGAGTAAAAGTTTGGGAAACTTCACCCTCAAAATCAGCAGTTATTTCTAAGGATAAATTGGGCTGCTGTTTGAGTATTTGTGCCACGAAAGTAAGTAACTGGATATTAGCTGGTTGTAGTTCTGTGCTATCGGGTTCAAAAGTGATTAAACCTGGTGAAACCGGAACTCTTTGGAGTTTTACGTTTGTATTGGGTAACTTGAGTCTGTTTTTGATATCAACAATCAGCAAACTTTTGGCATCAGGATCTATCTCCCGTTCACTAAGATAAATAATATTTAAACTGAGGGGTAATTCTGTGCTGCTGACGATTTCATAGTGAAGCAACTGCGCTGGGGGAGGTAATGTGAGAGTCTCTAGGGCAGATTTAGCAGTTTTTAAGAAGCTAGTATGGGTTTCTTCAAGGGTGGGTGGTTGCTGGGGAACGGGTTCTTTTTTTTCCAGTAACTCAGTTGCTGTCATGAAATTATTAAAATTAG
Organism: Nostocaceae cyanobacterium; assembly: GCA_030065825.1. GTDB lineage: Bacteria > Cyanobacteriota > Cyanobacteriia > Cyanobacteriales > Nostocaceae > JASJCY01. The sequence goes on from JASJCY010000031.1 coordinate 27,266, forward strand.
TGATAATTTCATTGGTAGCTGTGGGAATTTCTACTAATTGAAACTCTACAGCATCTGGGTTTTTGCCTAAATCTGATGCTACTAATTGTGTATATTGCTTTTTCTCTTCTGGGGAGTACAACCTGTTAGTAAACACACTTAATTGAATTACTAATTTACCCTGTTGTTCTATTGCTACAAGTTTACCAATATCAGAACGAGTTTCTCCGTTAGAAAATTTGGCGAAATTCTCTTGCCATATTTCTTGTCCTATCTGTTCCAACTTGTTATTGCGTTGCTTTTCAGTTATTTCTTTCTGTAGTTGAGTCAAAGATTGACTGAGGGGAAAAAGTAGGGTTACTACAGGTATTAAAATAACAATAAAGCGACTAGGAAGACTACCAATAATTTCCAAAGGTCTGGAAATGGGAAACTTTTCTAAAAGCTTTTGAATAAAATGGCTTTCTGGATCTTGGCTATGCCATTCCCTTACCTGTTGACGTACAGATAGAGTATCAATATTTAATGTCAAAAACACCACCATTGCCATCAGGGTAATTGCCGTTAAATTTGTCAAAAATAGCAAAGCACCCCCACGGGCAATTTCTAAACCATTAGGCAAATTGAGGCTAACTTTGACACCAATACCATAACCTACCACACATAAAGGCGGCATCAGTGCAACTGCGATCGCTACACCTGGAATTGAGGTAACTACTCCTTTAGGTTCTTTACAGGTGGCGATTGAACCTAAAGCACCAGAAAATAAAGCTATGGCTAAATCTAGAACATTGGGTTGTGTTCTAGCTGCAATTTCCGATGTCAGTTCCTTAAAAGGTAGCATTCCTACCAATAAAAAGGCAAAACCTACCGCCAGCAAACAACTCAAGGTAAGATTAACAATAGCACGTACCGCCAGAATTAAGTCACCCACAGCAAAAGCCAGCCCATTGGCAAGAATCATCCCCATCAGGGGAGAAATTAGCATTGCCCCAATAATTACTGCTGGACTATTTAATACTAGTCCTAAGGTAGCGATGGCTGCTGAGAATAGTACTTGTAACCAATAGCTAATATCCTGTAAGCTTACAGAACGCAGTAAATCGCGATAAATTTCTTCCTTCCGGTTTTGGGTGATGCCCATATTGTTTGCCAAAAAATTCCGGAAACCCTTTGGCGATAGCTTTTTTGGGTGATTATCTTTTTTGTAATTTGCCATGAGTTCCTCACGAAAAATTGGCAGTGGGAATTGCAAGGTTAAGGGGAATTGTCCCGTAAATGACCGAAAATAAGCATGGATATACAGCAATACGGTTCAGTTAAGAAAAATAGTAGGTTGGGTGGAACGTAGTGGAACCCAACAAAAGCGCTGATAGTGTTGGGTTTCCTTCCTCAACCCAACCTACGCCTAATTTTCGAGGGTAATCTTGTGGTGCAAGGTGTGAATATACGGGGGAAACGTACATACTTATTTCATCTTTCCTATTTCTGCCTTCTTTAAGCATCTTCAGGATTAAGGGCAATCATTGCCCAAGTGGTGTAAGTACCAATTGGACTCCAAAGTAAGTAAGGAAGAAGTAAAAGTGCCGCAGCGCCAGAAATAGGTAATACCACTAGTGTCAATATTACTGCGACAATAAAACCCATAGCACCGATAATCGTACCTAGCTTGAGACTGCGAAACTGAAACATTACAGGGGTGTAGGCGATGGTCAAAATTTCTACCAGTAGATATAAACCCATACGCCACCAGGTAGGGGTGCTTGCTGGATCTTCTTCCCAGATAATATAAGCTGACCAAGCACCGCAAATAAAAATTACAGTCCAAATCAGTGGAATCGCGGATTCAAAGGTTAGCCAATCAGGTCTGCGCAAATGCCGAAACCATCTCCGGTCATCAGGGGTAGTAAAATTGCTTGCAAAAGCTATCAGTAAAGTCACAACCCCAATTACCATCCAAGATTTAATCATATCCTCACCTCCTGGGCGTAAGGTTTGCGCCCCTACAAACTGTGTGCCTCCTCAATTCTGGGCGTAAGCATTGCGCCCCTACAAACTGTGTGCCTGCTCAATTCTGGGCGCAAGCATTGCGCCCCTACAAACTGTGTGCCTGCTCAATTCTGGGCGCAAGCATTGCGCCCCTACTCCTCCACCCGATATCCCAACTGTGCTAAACGGATGCGGGAATGACGCCATTTTGGTTGTACTTTCACAAAAAGTTCTAAATAGACCTTGCCTGCAATTAACTTCTGAATTTGCTGTCTGGCTGCACTCCCAATGGCTTTAAGCATGGTTCCGCCTTTGCCAATGATAATTCCTTTTTGGGAGTCCCTCTCGACGTTTATAGTGGCGATGACGCGGGTAATAGTTGGTGTTTCTTCCACTAAATCGATAGCGATCGCTACTGAATGGGGTACTTCCTCCCGTGTCAACAATAAAATCTGTTCTCGAATCAATTCGCCCATAATAAAGCGTTCTGGTTGATCTGTCACCAAATCGGGAGGATAATAGTATGGTCCGCCTTCTAAGTGTTGAATTAATAATTGTTGCAGCTCTGGTAAACCTGCTGTGGTTTTGGCAGAAAATTTTACCATGTGCCATTGTTGGGGTGTGGCTAACTCGGTGTAACTACGGTCGATTTCTGGGGAATTTGGTGGTTGCTGGTCGATTTTGTTCACACCCAGAATCACTGGTGTTTGACTGCGACTGAGTAAATCAGCAATGTAGCGATCGCCTACACCACTGTGAGTTGTAGCATCTACCACAAATAATACTACATCCACCGATTCAATGGCAATTTTGGCATTCTCCACCAACACTTTTCCCAATTGATGGTGGGGTTTATGAATTCCCGGAGTGTCTACAAAAATTAACTGTGCTTCGGGTGTGGTTAAAATGCCGCGCAAGCGATTGCGTGTAGTTTGAGCTACTGGGGAAGTAATGGCAATTTTTTGACCTACTAATTTATTCATTAGGGTAGATTTACCGACATTGGGACGACCGATAATGCCGATAAAGCCTGATTTAAATTCAGGAGGAGCCTGGGGAATCATTACTTCTCCTGAAAAAGAGAAGATGTTATTTTCCATACTAGTCACTTTTGATTCCAGGGGTATGGTTTAGTTTGTGATTTTGGAAGTTGTTTTTGTAGGTAGAAAATAAGCATAAAATTATTCTGAAATTTGGAACAATTCCCTTTGTTTTAGTTGAATCTTCTACTAGAAAACTAATTTTATATTTTGCATTATTGCATTATTTTGATGCTTCTAGTTACTGTCATGAAATCAGAATTTAACTTTTTTCAGCACTGGTATCCTCTTTCACCATTAGAAGACTTAGACTCTACAAAACCAACTCCAGTTGCAGTTTTAGGTATTCGTTTAGTCATCTGGAAGCCAAAATTATCACAGACTTATCGAGTATTTTTAGACCAATGTCCCCATCGTCTTGCACCCTTAAGTGAGGGTCGTGTGGATAATAAGACTGGTAATTTAATGTGTAGTTATCATGGATGGGAATTTGACGTAGAAGGGATATGTACCCGCATCCCCCAAGCGGAAAATCCGGAGATAGTTGCTAATAATCAGAAAAATTTTTGTACAATAGCACTACCAGTAAGACAAGAACAAGATTTACTGTGGGTTTGGCTAGATGGTAACTCAGTAGAAAAGGCTGAAAATACACCTTTACCTTTATCACCCCAGGTAGATGCAAGTAAAGGGTTTGTGTGGTCTTCTTTGGTCAGGGATTTGGAATATGATTGGCAAACTTTGGTGGAAAATGTTGCAGATCCCAGTCATGTTGATTTTGCACACCATGGACTACAGGGAAATAGAGATCAAGGTCAACCTATACCCATGAAAATTGTGCAATCTACACCTAACTTGATTGAAGTCAAGTTTGACAGAAGTATGAGAAGGACAACAATCACTTTTGAACCACCTTGTCGCTTGGAGTATGCAATCAATATTGGTAACTCTGGGAAACAAATAGGACTAGTAACATATTGTATTCCTATATCTCCAGGAAAATCAAGAATTGTGACTTTTTTTCCTCGTAACTTCGCCAAAACTCTCTATGATTTCACACCCCGTTGGTGGGATCACATCACCAACCGAAATCAAGTTTTGGATGGAGATATGATTTTTCTCCACCAGCAAGAACATTTTCTTCAACAAAGGCAATTGTTTGAAAGTTGGAAAATTGCTTATAAATTACCTACAAGTGCAGACCGTCTTGTGATTGAGTTTCGCAATTGGTTTGATAAATATTGTCAGGGAAATTTACCTTGGAATGATGTCGGAATTAGTATTTCTGACAGGCAGAAAATCAATGATAATCGTCAAGAATTGCTAAATCGCTACAAACAACATACTCAGCATTGTAGTAGCTGTAGAGGTGCATTGAAGGTTATACAGCGCTTACAAATTTTTCTTTTGGCATACTTTGCGGTTACAGTTGCTGGAGTTTCTTTGCTTCCCGATGGAGTTAGATTTCCCATTGGGTTACCATTGATAATTACAGCATTATTGGGTTTAGTTGTTTATACTTGGTTAAAACTTTGGCTAGTCCCCAAATTTTACTTTGTGGACTATGTTCATGCCCAAAAGTAGTAATCTCCCTCAAGTCATATCTTGCATCATTCTCAACAAGACCAAAAAAAGCGAGGCAGCGCGTTGGACGGGTTCCCCGGCTTAAAGCGACTGCCGGGGTTTATAAACGAAAAATTAAGGTTTTTAAGCTGAGAGATTTGTAATAAACCCGGTTTTTAGCCCAGGTGCAAGATGTGTGTCAAGAAACCGGGTTTATAAACTAAAAATTAAGGTTTAGATTTCAATCTTACTAATAAACCCGCTTTCGGAAATATATTTGTTAATTAGAGGATGTTTGAAAAGTCTTGTTATTAATATTAAAACCTCCTAAACCTAACCCCCCTTTCCCCTAGGGAGGAAAGGGGGGTTTTAAAGCCTCTGGACTTGTAGGAGGGAGGTTTACCCACAGAGGTTCCTGGTATATTTGTTGACTTTTCAAACATCCTCTTAAATAGTTGCAATTACATATTCACCTTCATTTACGGCTTGATTGGTAGAGACATCATAAACCAATCCATCGAGTTCAGCAAAAACATCAATCACAGTGGGTAAATTTCCTTGTTTATTAAAGCTGAGGATTTGATAAATTACCTCTCCTGCTTTAACTTGACTTCCTAATTCTACTCGTGCTTGAATCATTCCCCCCGCAGAAGCATAATATTTAATAACCTGACTTCTGGGTTTAAATTTCATCTTATTGGCTGTATTATCTTCCTGAATAAATTCAGAAATTTGTAAGAGTCCTTTTTGTACTAAATAATTTCGCAAACCCCGGACACCTTTAGCGACTGAATCAGGTTTCATCTGCATTCCCGTACCTAATTCTAATGTCCAAGCTTCCACATCAAATTTGATTTCTCTACCCAGTTGTTTAAAATAATCTTCTAATGCCAACCAAGGTTTAATAAATGCTTCATCAAAAGCATTACCATCATATTCATTCAGGAGAATACCAAAATCTAGAAGAAAATATTTAGCACTGTCTTCGCGGTTACGGAAATAATAAAGATAATCTAAGCCTTGATTAGTAGAACTGTGTAAATCAATTAAATAATCTGCATCCAAACACAGAGATTGTAATTGGCAGCGAAACTTTTCTGTATAAGGTACACCACTAACAGAATTAATTGTTTCCAGAGTTTTAGCAAAACTTGACTGGATAATACTAAGATAATTTTTTCTGATTACTTCTGGAGTCAGAGAAATTTGAGATTTGGCAAAGGTTAATAAATCATAAGCCTCTTTCTCATAATCCCAAAAAATCCGATTCCAATCTTTATATTCATAAGTACAATATCTACCCGAAGAAAAATTGTGCGAACGTTCATTGGTTCCCATAGGATTGCAAACAGGAACTAGCCAAATTTCACCAGACAAATCTGTATGATTTCTTGTTTTTAAAAATTCAATTACTTGATGAATAACAGCATTACCCGCAATTTCTGCACCGTGTAAATTTGATTGAATATAAACTTTTTTGCCTGGTTTATCACCAACAAATTTATATACTTGGAGATATAAATAATCTCCCGAAGCCATCTGACGAAGAGGAATAGTACTAATTTCTGGAATCATAAAAAAAGAGGATAAGGGCAAGTTGGTTTTCTATCTGTAATTTAACCCAATTACTGATGCAAATTATTTACTTTGGGCGCAAGCGTTGCGCCCCTACATAATTGATGTAAGATATTAAGATATATAATTTTAATCCTACTTCCTTAATTGTCTTTTCGCTTCCTGCCAAAGTGCTTCTAATTCCTCCAAGGTATAATCAGAAAGGGGACGATTGGCAAATGCCTCCATTTTTTCCATTCTTTGGATAAAACGCACATTTGTTCCCTGTAACGCTTCACTGGGGTCGAGATTATGCCACCTGGCAAGTTGCAATACTGAAAATAGTAAATCACCTAACTCTGCTTGTTGTTCTTCTGGAGTTTCCTGTGCCAATGCCTGTTGAAACTCCTGCAACTCCTCATGAAACTTCTCCCATACTCCATCAATATTGTCCCATTCAAAGCCTACAGCTGCAGCCTTTTGAGAAATCTTCATCGTCGCCATCAATGGCGGTAACTTGCGAGTATAACCACTGAGTTTATGGCTAAGTTTTTGACTATCTGCCGATACTTCTCCCTTTTCTTGGGCTTTAATTTCTTCCCAATTTTGCCGCACCTCATCCACACTTGCCACCGACACATCTCCAAATACATGGGGATGACGGCGAATCAGCTTTTGGGAAATTCCAGCAGCAACTTCCTTGAGGGAAAAATGTTGATACTCTGTAGCAATTTGTGCCTGCAAAACCACCTGTAATAATAAATCACCCAACTCTTCAGCGATCGCCTGCTTATCCTCGCTTTTAATGGCATCCACCACCTCATAAGCTTCTTCAATTACATAGGGTGTCAAAGTTTGGGGAGTTTGCGCCAAATCCCAAGGACAACCTCCATCAGGATTGCGTAACTTTGCTACCACATCAATTAACTCTTGCAATGCCGCCAAAATCTCGGTATTTTGCCTTTGATTTGATTCCATAACCTCTGTGTTCTCTGCGTCCTCTGCGGTTTAAAAATATAGGGAATAGGGAATAGAAAATAGGGAATAGGGAATAGAAAATAGGGAATAAGAATTATTTTTTTTCCTGACTTGTGTAAACACCCGAAATCTCACCTGTTGACAATTCCTGACTCTTAACTAATTCATATGTTGCACCACCCTCAACCTACCCACTGTTGTAGATTTTAAATGGACAACAACTTACTTACTTTTGGTACTACTTCTGCTACAGGTTTTAGTAGTTTTTGTTGTAGTTTTTGTTCTTGATCGTCGCTGAGGACGACTGCGAGGTTTACGTTTCTTTATTTTGACATTAGCAAGCAATCCAGCAACCCCCTTTTTTTTAAACCGCTTATAAGCCGAATTACTCCAATCGCTGAGAGAATGACTCATCGCACCAAGTTCCATCCCCAGGAACAACGCTAGAAATTCCGTTGCATAGAAAGCAAGCGATCGCCCCATAGTATTACCCATAGATTGCCAATTCAGCGCCACATTCCCCAGCTTTTCCACCACCAGCAACCCTAAAATCGCTACCATACCAACTAAACAGCACAGATAAATTACCCGCAGGGTAGTACCAATAATTGGACCATGGGATAAAAAAGAACGATGTCGCAGACTTGCTTGGTAAGGAAGCCAGATAAAACGCAACCAACCCCAGCGTTGGAAATGACGGGAGTAAATATCCAAATCCGGTCCAAACATCAACCCTCCAAATAGGAAGCCACCAGCAACCAATAAAGTCAGGTTACCGCTGTTGGTTTGCCAAAATGTGACACCAGCCACCCATGGCAAAGCCCATAAAGTTATGCGATCGTGCGTCCTTCCAGAGGGCATAGTAGAATTTTCGATTTTCGATTTTGCACTAAAAGCAGTAAAAACAGCTAAAAAAAATTATTTTCCCAAAATACTAGCGCGATTAAGAATTATCTGCTATATTATATTATTGTATGCAGCAATGGGCGGTTAGCTCAGTTGGTAGAGCGCCTGCCTTACAAGCAGGATGTCACAGGTTCGAGTCCTGTACCGCCCATTAGATATACAACTACTTGAATTTCAATGAGTGTAGTGCTTTCAGGAGTTTAAGTCTTTGTAAATCTACCGCCATTTTTCACAAATCAAGTAACTTTCACTCAAAAATCACTCATTTTTTAAATCTAACACCAGTTAAGTGAGTGAACAACCTACGTTACAAAACTTTGTATAACTATTCGACGACCACTTAGCAGTTGTACGATTTCCTTCCCTGGGAAATGCGACCACTAACTTCCAATACCTGATACTTGATTCCAATATTCCCCATCTGGTCTACTCAACTCCTCAGCCACCAGCTGTAACCGTTCAAAGTCTACATCTTGCCTCTTGCCTAAATAGCGTCGTCGCAACTTCCCCGCAATGCATCTGTAGGCATACCAGTTATTTCCATTAAGACCGTTCACAG
>JASJCY010000241.1 GCA_030065825.1 Nostocaceae cyanobacterium
CAATTACCAATTACCAATTACCAATTACCAATTACCAATTACCAATTACCAATTACCAATTACCAATTACCAATTACCAATTACCAATTACCAATTACCAATTACCAATTACCAATTACCAATTACCAATTCCTTGGTCAATATAATTCCAATATCTATCAGCCGAGAAATTCTTCCAAATCTGGTACTTTCACCCAACTTAAAATATCATTAGATTCATGAGATAAATCCATTAACAATTGGGAATAAACTCCCTCGCGCAACGAAGGTATATTTTGTTCTCCCGTCTTAATCCCTTGCACCCATTGCTCTACAACCCGAATAAAGGCAGAAATCCTACCATCGGCGTAATTCTTGGGGAAAATCAACCGATTCGGTATTTCTATCTCACTTAACGGCTTTCCTGGTTGGGAAGCCCAAACACGGAAACCGTGGATGTAATCTTTTTGATTTTCACTTCCCAATACCAAAGTACCCTTATCGCCATAAACTTCTATCCAATGGGTGCGGGGTGCATGTACCACCGCACTGATGGAAACTTGAGTTGGGGTTCCATCTGCTAATTCCAACATTAACATGCAGGTATCGTCTGTATTTACTGGCTTTAATTCCCCTGTGGCTGGATATGGTCTTTGGGGGATGGCGGTGGTAAAATGGGCATTTAAAGAGCGTACTGGACCAAATAGCCAGTGGATATAATCGAAAGCGTGGGAACCCAAGGAACCCAAAGCACCCCCTCCTTTATCTTGACGGGAATACCAATTCCAAGGACGATTAGCATCCCCACGGGAGGAACCCAACCAATCGATTCTAATTAGGCGTTTATTACCAACATAACCCTCTGCCAAAAGTTCGGAAAATAGCTGCCATCCGGGAACGAAGCGAAATTCAAAGTCTACTGTGGCTATAACCCCTTTTTCCCTGGCTAAATAGTACAGTTCTTTGGCTTCTTCTACATTCAGAGTAACTGGCTTTTCTAATAACAAATGCTTCCCCGCTTCCAGTGCTGCTTTTGCCATTTCATAGTGCAAGAATGGGGGTGTGGAAATGCTAACTGCTTCCACTTCTGGTAAATTAACAATATCTGCAATGGTGTCGCAGGCATGGGGAATATTGTTAGCTTCGGCGATTTCCTTGGCTTTATTTAAATTGGGGTTATAAACTGCTACTACCTCAGTCTCAGGATGAGCCTGAAATCCTGGTATATGTACTTTCTTGCCAAATCCCGTGCCAACAACTGCAACGCCAATCACCGATTTATACCTCATAAAATAATCCGACGATTATACCATGGGACAAAGGAAAATCTAATTTTTTACCTATGATTGAGGATTCCTATAAAGCTTGATAATGTTCAACTGTGGGAAAGGGATCGTAAAAATGGTGAAGTAGCCTTTTCCACTCAATATACTTGTCAGATTGGCGAAATTCTTCTGTGTGAGCTTCCAGGGTTTCCCATTTTACTAAAAGAATATATCTATTATTTTTCTCAATACAATGAAGAAGTTCATGGGAAATATAACCCTGAATTGAAGCAATTATTTCTTCTGCCTTTTTGAAAGCTATCTCAAAGTTATCTTCTTCTCCTGCAATTACATCAAGAATTGCGACTTCTAAAATCATCTCATTGACCCATTTTTTAATATCACTTTTTAAGTATTTTATATATTCTGAACCGTAATTTATCAAGAAATCCTTTCTGAAGGAGCATGATTAAATCGTGAAATTCTTTTTTAAACTTACTTAAACTTGTGCAATTTCAGTAAGTTTTTATCCCTTGCTTAACAGAGAACAAACAGAGCGTAAGCTTGTTCTGCCTCTACTTACTCGACAAGTACGGGAATTACCCCAAGATGTGCGATCGCGCATTGAAACTCTGTCTTTGTCACAATTAGAAAATCTCGGTGTAGACGCGCTACTCTGCGAGAAGGCTTCGCCTAGTGCGCGGCTTTGGGTAGAGTAGCGTTACTTGATTTTCAAGGAATGACTGATTTGGATGCTTGGTTTACTCAGGAAGGCGTTTACATGGATGATAAAGTAAAAATTATTGATTTTAATTCTAGGATTTCCGTAATAAGCGCAAAAAATACCGCATTTTATCGACTCTTTTCAATGGATTGCGTATTATTTATGTACAGTAATCAAAAATTTAAGGAAATATGGCGGTGGTAGGTTGGGTGGAGGCACATGGAAAATTTGGCGTTGCTGATTTTCGTTTTGAATCCGGGTGTTCCAGACGTTGCACTGCAACGTCTGGAACAAGGTTTTTGGAATTACACAACATTATTTTCATCCCCTGATTCAACAACGCCTTCTTCAGTCTACTTCAGTAGACTTCGTTTATTAGCCCAGAACTTCAGTTCAGGGTGGGCGAGAAAGCAAACACGTAAACCGTTTCGGTTCTCCAGTTGACACCAATAGTTACCAGCAAAAACCAAAAATTTTATATTTTCGCCATTCCTATGAAAAGCCTACTATCATCCAAAAATATAGGTTACCTAAATTGTCAAGAAATCATCATAAAAAAAATCGCAGGATGAACCAACGACTTCTACATCTTAGCACAAAATTATCCCCTTTTAACCATTGAAATCTCGTTGTCCGCAGACGGGAAAATTTATTAGTCATTTGCTATTTTGGCGAAGGAAAGGCTCTTTTTGCAGATTTAACAAATTTTTACAATATACTTTTGCAGGGTATATGTTTTGGTTAAGTTTTCAAATATTTTTCTAGTTTAAATAATGTCTGTTTTCCCTGGTATTTGTTGGGTTCCACCGAGTTCCACTCAACCTACGAGGGATTGCGATCTTACTGACTATCTTAATTGTCAACAAATCATCATAAAAAAAATCGCAGGATGAACCGACGACTTCTACATCTTAGCACAAAATTATGCCCCTTTAACCATTGAAATCTCGTTGTCCGCAGACGGGAAAATTTATCAGTCATTTGCTATTTTGGCGAAGGAAAGGCTCTTTTTGCAGATTTAACAAATTTTTACAAGAAGAACGCTCATTTTACGTCTACTTACTCGACGCGTAGGAGAATTACCCTTGAAACTCTTTGTTTAGAACAATTAGAAAATCTCGGTGTAGACGCGCTACTCTGCGAGAAGGCTTCGGCTAGTGCGCGGCTTTGAGTAGAGTAGCGTTACTAGATTTTCAGGGAATAGCTGATTTTGATGCTTGGTTAGAAGCCATTGGGGATTAAGATGATCAATGGCATCATTTAGTAAAATTTTTCATGCGTCGAGATTCGATATTTTACAAGTTATTTCAACAATCTCCGACTTTGCTATTTGAGCTATTGACAAATCCGCCAGAAAATGCCCAGGAATACAAGTTTGATTCGGTAGCTGTCAAAGAACCCAAATTTGAGATTGATGGTGTATTTCTCCCACCAGAAAACCAAGGTACTGGAGTTGTATATTTCTGTGAAGTACAGTTTCAAAAAGATGAAAGGCTGTATGAAAGAGTATTTGCAGAATCCTCGTTATATTTCTACCGCAACCGTGACAGATTTAGGGATTGGGAAGTGGTAATAATTTACCCATCCCGCAGTATCGAACAAGATGATATTCATCCCCATCGAAATCAACTCAATGGAGACCAAGTACATCGGATATATTTGGATGAATTGGGGGATATTCGCTCTTTACCTGTATGGGTAGCATTGATGGTGTTAACTACGGTAGAACATGAAGTTGCACCACAGGAAGCAAGGTATTTGCTTGAGCGTTCTGCTGTTGACGGAAATGAAACCACAAGTCGCGCCATAATGGAGTTAGTAACGACGATAATGGTGTACAAGTTTGAACAGTTAAGTCGAATGGAGGTAGAACAAATGTTAGGAATTACACTCAAGGAAACAAGAGTTTACAGGGAAATTAAGGAAGAGGGAGAACAAAGGGGACGGGAAACTGAGGCAAGAACGCTCATTTTACGTCTACTTACTCGACGGGTAGGGGAATTATCCCAAGATGTGCGTCAACGCATTGAAAGTCTGTCTTTGTCACAATTGGAAAATCTTGGTGTAGACGCGAAGCGGCTTCTCGTAGAGTAGCATTGCTTGATTTTCAGGGAATGGATGATTTAGATGCTTGGTTTAGCCAGGAAGGTGTTTAGATGGATGATAAAGTAAAAATTATTGATTCTGATTCTAGGATTTCCGTAAAAAGCGCATAAAATACGGCATTTTATCGACTATTTTCAACAGTTTGCGTATTATTTATGTATAGTAATTAAATAACTTCTGTTTCCCTCATATCATGTGTTAGCTGAAACAGCAAGAAGCCTCACGCCTACCTGATAAGGAGGCGTTGAGATGAATTGCCAGAGAAAAACGAGACACCCTTGACCTCAAGTGAAGGATGGGTGTTTACAGGGTAATTTAATTAACCTTCCAATGTTTGGTAAGGTTAAAGTTGTTTTGCATCGTTCTATCCCAAACTGTTTTAAAATCAAAACTGCGTCTATCACTAAAAAAGCAGATGGTTACTATGTAACCTTAAGCTTGGAAGATTCAACGGTTCCTACGATTAAACCTGATTTCAACCCAGATTCAATTACTGGTATTGATGTTGGTTTAAAGGATTTTTTGACAACTTCTGAGGGTGAAACTGTTTCTATCCCCCAGCATTATCGCAAAGCTCAAAAGCGTTTACGAGTCATTCAAAAACGTGTTTCTCGTCGCAAGAAAGGCAGCAACCGGAGATTAAAAGCGGTAAAACAACTGGGTAGGCAACACAAAAAAATTGCTGATAAACGCAAAGATTTTCATTTCAAAACCGCTAACAACTTATTGAAAAAATATGATGTTATTGCGGTTGAAGATTTGAATGTTAAGGGACTTTCACGTACTCGACTAGCAAAGTCTGTACTTGATGCCGGATGGTCAAGCTTTTTGTCGATACTGACAAACAAAGCCGAGAATGCTGGTTTGTTGGTTATCCCTGTTAAAGCGTCTGGTACAAGTCAAGATTGTTCTAATTGTGACGTGAAAGTTCCTAAAAAACTACATGAAAGATGGCACAACTGCCCTAATTGTGGGTGTAGTCTTGACCGTGACCATAATGCAGCAATAAACATAAAAAATAGAGCGGTGGGGCATCCCGTTCTTAAAGCTCAGTCAATGTCCTATGCAATAGCAGGAGTCGCTGAGAAGCCCACACTTACAGCTTGCAACAAGTGTGGGAGTATGTCACGTTCCACTCCATCCAATCTACAAGGGATTGCTATCCTACTGACTACCTAAATTGTCAACAAATCATCATAAAAAAAATCGCAGGGTGAACCAACGACATCTCTATCTTAGCACAAAATTATGGCGCTTTAACCATTGATATCTCCTTGTCCGCAGACGGGAAAATTTATCAGTCATTTGCTATTTTGGGGAAGGAAAGGCTTTTTTTGCAGATTTAACAATTTTTTACAATATGCTTTTGTAAGGGTATATGTTTTAGTTGAGTTTTCAAATATTTTTGTTGTTTAAATCATGTCTGTTTTAGCTGGCATTTGTTGGGTTCCACTGCGTTTGCTCCCCAACTTACAAGGGATTGCGATCCTACTGACTACCTGAATTGTCAACAAATCATCATAAAAAAAATCCCAGGGTAAACCAACGACTTCTACATCTTAACACAAAATTATGCCCCCGTAAACCTTGAGAACAAGCCGGGGAACCCGTCCAACGCAGTGGCTTACCGTCCATCGCAGTGGCTCCCCAACCTACGGGAAATTGCGATCCTATTGTGATGATTTAGGGATTGGCAATTGGTAATAATTTACCCGTCTGGCAGTATCGAACAAGAGACCAAGTACATCGGATATATTTGCAGGAATTATTTTCCTCAAGAGGATGATCTCCATAAAAATTCTAGATATCCACCCTAAATAGAGTAATTGTACGTAAGCTTACCGTATAATATCGTATATTGATTATATCAAGAAATTTTCTGGGTACTATGATATTAGCCCGTCCTGATGACAGTTTGAAATCACTTTCTGCTTTGTTTTTAAGTTTTCTACTATGTATCACATTACTTTCAGGATGCGGACAAAAAGATAAAACTACTGTAGGTTGGAAACCAGTTTCTCCCATAAGTATATCTTTGAGCCGGGAAGCAAAAGGATTGTGGAAATTCTCTGCAAATATACCTTTACCAGTGAAGACACTCGGAGTTTTCTCTATTGATCATCAATTCGATGTCCGAGATGAATACACATATATAATTATCAGAGATAGGAAAAATGGCACAGAACAGGTATTTCAGTTAGGTGTCAATAAAGGCAAGGTCAAGCTTCACATAACTGGAGAACATAATTTGACTCTGCAGCCAGAAGAAGACAACAAAATTATTATTGACAATGAAGTTATTTCTGGCAAAATTACGATTGAAATTTACCCAGATGGACAAAAGCTCGCTGGTATTCTTTTTGAAAATGGAACTGAATTTGTTTTTCTCTCTGATAATCGCTTACACATTGAGTATGCTTCTCTCATTAACTCTATAAAACGTGAGGAACTTCCACCAGACACAACATCTCTTTTTCAGAATGACCACTCTATTTCTTTAGAATCTCTAGAAAAGGTTACGTTTACAAGAGATTTAGGAATCAGTCAATTGAAGTTTGATTGGAAAACGGAGATAAAAGCGAACCAAGAACCATTAATAATTGAACTTCCGAAGAAAAGTAAATTAACTATAGCTAAAATAGAAGAATTAAAAAATGCGATTACAACTTTTGCACCAAAGGTTCAATTTGTTATTGAGCGTTCTACTCCAAAGCTTTGGTGGTTTTTGACAATTGAGTTCATGGGTATTTCTCTTATCATTTTCTTTGGAAGGAAGAAGAGAAAAGGATGCTTTGAAGTCTTACTATATTTATTGGGTATTACTTCATTCGTTATTTATACCTTAGTCACATTGGCTGCCGATCCTGCTTACCTGGGGCTTTGATCTAGCCCTTTTCGAGATGAGTCATGTACTAAGTTAAACTAGAACATCCTAGCTGTAAAGCCTTAAAACCTGAGAATTTCTCTATCATAATCTTCCGGAAGAGGTTCTATTTCCCAAACAATACCTTCACCGGGTTCTAAAGCTACTTCTACAAATAATTCCTCTACGGCTGTATTAGCAATATCTTCATTATTAGGAAAAGGCTGTAAATCTTCGGTGAGTAATCTTAATTTAAAACCACCGGGAATGGCTGCACCCACGGTGGTATTTTGTAATTGAAAACGCCAAATTCTCTCTTCTCCTTCCCCTACAGGTATGATTTGTAACTCATATCTTTGACCGGCAATTACCAACTGACGACAAAGGATATTTTCTGGTTCAATGTCTTCTACACTCCGTGCTGCTGCACTCAGTTGCAGATTTAAACTTTCCCAACCAATATTTGCAGCGATTTGAGAAACACCAGTTTGTAACCAATCCAAAACAGACCATTGTTCTGGTAAACCCAGACGTTTGCGATATAAACTTTTTCTCCATCCCCCATGTTCAATTAATGCTCCCCAGAGGGTAAAAGGGATTTCTTGTCTGGGTGCGATAATTTCGGGCTTTCCCAGGCGATTAATTAGGTTGTCTGCCTGGATTTGGGGTATGGTAGGTAGTGGTACTATTTCGCTTTTGGTGGGTTCTTGGGGACAAAGTTCTCGCGCTATGGCTAAGACACTAATATCACCAATCATATCTTCGTTATCTAAAGAATAAGTGCGATCGCTTGGGTCGTAATTTCCCCTATCTTTCAGGTGTGCGTGGGTACAATATCCCCAAACTTTAACATAGCCTGCATCTGGTTCTACTTGCACTGCTAGATAGTAATCTCCAGCCCAACTGGGTATATCTATCCATTCTTGGGGAACTCGTATTTCGCTAAAATCGATGGCTTCGCTGGGAACAAAGACAAATTTAGTTTCGTCAATAGTAACTGCAATTCCATTCACCAGTTCCCAAAAACTGGGTAACACAGTGGTATTTTGCCAAACCTTTGCCTGGGGTGCAAAATCTTCTTGTAACCATGGTAAGACAGCACTCAGGCAAAGTTCATTTAAATAAGCTTGATAACCAGATGTGGGGTGAGAGTAGGTTTGACTTTTTGACCAAGCTTGGTTTTGAATTGCTGTGGGTATTTCTAATATAACCTCATTAGGGGCAGTAAAGGTGTATGGGGTGAGGTTAGCATTCATTTTGTAACTCCAGGGAAGATAAGGGACAACAAGGGGTTTAGGAGAATGGGGTATGGGAGAGTCAAAGAATTTTAGATTTTAGATTTTGGATTTTGGATTGATTCCACTGATAAATCTGCTTGCTCTGTACCATCGAGGGAATTAACGGTCAGGGAAAAATTCAACTGTCAGCCAGAAGCGTTACCAAAATTTATTTTTTTGACTTTTGACTTTTGAGTTGTTTATTCCTGTTTGTTCTCTCCATACCCTGGGGAGGGACTGTAGTAATTTTGCAGCCATTCCTCCATTACCGCACTCATACTTTTGAGTATGTTTGAGTTGACTACAATATGCAGTTTTTGCTGACTCCATTTGGCTAAAGTTCTAAGTAATGTTTCCCTAGCTTTTGTCAGTCTGCGGGAGATTGTATATTGCTTGATTTGCAGTTGTTCAGCAATTTGTTGTTGTTTTAATCCTTGGGTATAGTACAGGTTTAAAATTTCTTGTACTTGGGGGTCTAATTCTGTGACTGCGGTGGTTAAAATTGTGTTAATTTCAGATTGCTGAGCGTTTCTAGCTTGTTGTTCTTCTTGGCTAATCATTTCCCCCAATAATGATTCTCCTCCTGCTGCAGGGATGTTATCTACCCATTCTTGGGAGTCTGTATCGGAACCAGAAACGTTAATAGAAGCTACATCTGGATACAGATACTTACGTACAATTTTAGCGGAACGTAGTAACCAAGTTTCCAGGGTTTGGGTGTCAATGAAGGAGTGTGTTTGAGTGTGGTAAGCTTGTGCTATGGCTGACCAAGTTTGATTATCCGGTCGCGGAAGTTGACGGGTAGCATTAGCTTGTTTGGGTACATACAGGGATTTAAAACAGTTCCAAGCGGTGATGTAACTACTCACGGTATCTGGGGATAAACCACCCACAGTTTTTAATGATTCTACCAACCGCTTTTGACCGATTTTGCGTAACAGTCCCCAATCGCTACAAATATCAATTTCGTGACGTTGGCGTAAAGTATCGCGGATAACGCTGGCGAAAATTGCACTGGCATAATTTTTGAGAACAAAACCTTTGTCGGGGTTAAACCCATTGAGAACTTTATCAACTTGGGCGATCGCAATTTGGAAACAATCGGATAGCTTGTACTGGTTGCTAGGGAAACCCAAAGCGGTTTTTCTAGATGTCCAATAACAAGGTTCTTGGAAATAAGCTACTAGGTGTTGTTTGGCAAGATTAGCTGATTGAGACTGCCAAACTCCATACCAATAAAGTGCCCAAAATGTTTCGGATACTTCTTGTGGGGTTTGCTGTAAACGGTTTTGCATACTCCGACGGAGTTTACCATCTGTTGCCCAACCACGGAAGCGATCAGCATCAAATTGTAAAAAAGTGGAAAAAATTTCAATGATGTTTGTTCGAGGGTGCATAAAACTACGCAAGCCAACCTAGGGAACTAGTAAGAGGGGTCAAGTTAAAAAAACACTTCCCCAAAACTTTACTACAAGGAGTTGAGAATATGTTTCGGCAGATAATGAAATCTTTCGCACTAGGTAGTATGATAACGCTGACTACAGCAACTACTAGTTTTGCTCAAGTTCCTTTACAAAACCCTGATTTACAATTATCCCAAGTATCTAATTTTAGATGCGCACCTCATCTGAGTACCTACGTTGTTAAGTCTTTACGTGGAGTTCGAGGAAAAGGCGTTCGTTGCGTCAAATTTAGTCAAGGAAATTCCAGAAATCCTCGCATTCCCAGATTAGCATGGTATGGGGAAGGCAATTGGGGTGGTAGGACTTATCGTCATGTTGGACATGCATTTTACAGAGGTCGTAATCTTGTCGGTTCTGCTTCTGATATTTATGGTAACGGTGAAAACTTCAAAAATAGTTTCCCTGGAAATTTGAAGTTGCAAATCATCAGTGGTTCCAGAATTCGTGTTACTGGTGCATGGAATGAAGAATGGATTCGAGTCAGATCCACTAACTATAGACCATTAAGAAGACCACGGACTTGTGGTAAATACTTTGACCAATATAGAGTTTCTGATTTAGCAGGAAGACGTCGCGGTTCTGGTTTGCGTTGTGTTCTCCGTGTCGGACGCAAACATACAACTTGGTTTGGTAATGGTAACTGGGGAGGTAATACCTATTCCCACATCGGAACTCGTGGCAGAAATGGTTACGGTGCTGGTGATATTTGTCCTGCAACTTTCGGTCCAATTTGTAATACCTTTGGTTATGGTTCTTTGAAATTAACTCCTGTTTTTGGTGGCTTTAATGTCACAGGTGCTTGGAGTGAAAAGTGGCGGTAGGTAATTTTATATTTGAGATTTTAGATTTTGGATTGATTGTCGATACACAGACTTTTTAGGGTGTTATCTACATATTTGATTTTATTAGATTGAAATCTATACATCTATAACAACACTAAATCATTTTTGTTGCCATACCCTGGGCTTACACTTAAAACAAAATACCCGATTTCTTGGAAAAGTCGGGTATCTGGGATGAACAATACTCAGCTTACAAAAAATTGTAATTATTTCAGGAATATGATTATGAAATCTCTATTATTAACTACTTTAATCACAGTCACAACTTTGTTATCTTCTGTTGTTTTACCTGCTTCAGCAGACACATTACTTCGACCATCTGAAAAACTACAAACACCGAGAATCAAAATTCCCATAGTAGTTAAACCAATTAAATGTCCTAACCCTGCTGCCCATAGAATTGATTTTAAAATTGTCCGAAGAACAAGTCAATTTCGGGGTCGAGTGCGGATTACTGGTGTTGTCAAAAATGTCGGTCTAGCTAATTATGAATCAAGACCAAATCAACAAGGAATCTACCTTTATCAAGGTTCTAAACTTGTAGCGAAAAGAAATTTTCAAAACCTGACTCCTGGACAAGAAGTAAAAATATCTTATTACCGCAATTGGAATGCTTCTTCGCCATCAGAAGGAGAATTTCCTCCAAGCTACACATTAAGGATTTTGTATGACCCTGATATTACCTTAGATAGTAATCCTAATAATGATGATTGCAATGGTGGTAATAATCAGAAAACCCGTAGTGGTTCTAGTATCAATGATTTGTTCCGCTAGAGACTATTTAGGAAGTAAATTTGTGGAATAAACCGGGGTTTTCATTGATTAATTACGAGAATGTTCGATACTCTACCAACGGCAAACCCGGTTTCTTTAGTCATTTCTCTTCCTTTTTCTCTGTTTCCTATTCCCCTAGATAAAAAATAATAGTCATACCTATTCAAGTGAACTTTAAGACCTAAGAAACCGGGTTTTTCATCAACTAACTATGAGAATATTCGACACTTTACCGACAAAAACCCGGTTTCTTCAACACCTTTACTTTATAAATAGTCTCTAAGGGTGTTTACTCACCAAATATATAATCAATATGGAGTATAAATGATATGTTAAAACCCTCTGTAGCGCTTGCTGTTGCAGTAAGGGTATTAACTGTTAGTTCAACTCCTCCGACTTTAGCAAAACCTATTGACTTTGTTGATAATTGGGTTAATACAAATACCAATAGTCGCGGTATTACAGATAGTAGCGGTAGACAAAATTATTCTTCTGTGGAATCATTCAAGAAGCTGTAATTTCTAGCTGGAAAATGGTGAGTAGGGGAACTTGCACTTCCAAAAAGGATAACCATGAGGCGGAGCCTCAACTCCCCTAGTTACCAGCGTCACGCTGGTAACCAGAAAACCAGAAATCCTTTAATACAGAAGTTCTCGGCTACTTCGCGTCTACATCAACTAACTTTCTTGACACTCCATCGTCCTATAAGGACGAGGATTCTTGGTTCATTGACACTCCTTAAATCTAGAGCGGACGCCGTCGATCCTTCTTACCGACTTCCCGCAGAAAAACTGCAAAAGAAGCAAGC
>JASJCY010000242.1 GCA_030065825.1 Nostocaceae cyanobacterium
CCCTGGGGTTAAAGAGAAGGAGGTGAGGGGGGGATTTGGTAATTTGGTTATTTCCCAAACTGCTGCTTACGGTTGTAGGTTATTGTTTAAGGAATTGAAGGGGGTCGTAGTCTAATTGTTAACTCCCCCGCAATGGGGGGTTATTCTGATGACTACTGTCTAGCTAAAGTGAAAAGGGTGGGAATGTTTCGACCGTTGAGCGCACCCTTCAATTAAATCACCAAAGATTCCATTTCCCGATTGTACCATTCTCCTTGAAAAAGCTCGGCAACAAACGGTCTAACTATGAACTTAGGGGGATTACCATCTTTGACATCAATGCGTACAAAGGAGTAGGGAAGCCGCTTTAATTCATCGTATCCATTACAACCCACAAACAGCATAGAATCCGCAACTTGACGAATAGATATACCTTTCCCAGCTGGAAAAGTCTCCATTAATTCTGTTCCCTCTTCCCGTTGACGTCGGGGACGACGACCGCTACCACCAGAGATAATACAGTTAAGATGGGAATCAGCGTGTCCAGTTTCTGTGGTACGCAGATATTCTAAACAATGGGCATGACCGTTTAAAATTAAGTCTACTATGGGACGCTCCTGATTCATAAACCCAATGTCTTGCGCTACCCCATCCAACACCCAGCGCAGACGATGACGCACCGCCAAAGTTTGTGCTTGATGCCACTTACTCGCTTCCGTAACATAGGGGGGATGGTGAAAATATACTATACGTCCTCGTACTTCGTCGGTATTCCAAGATTCGATTAATCTCTGCTTTAACCACTCCAATTGTTCTAAGTCGATGGCAGCATTTTTATGTGCCGCCAGTTGTTTTTCGATATCAATTTTTACTTCGTCGATTTGGTATAATTTCGCCCTTAGGGCATCCAATTGTTCTGCTTGTGCTAGATTATCCGGGTTAAGGCGATCGCACAACTGTGCAATTTCTACTTCTTCCCGTGCGATATCGTCACGGCGTTTTTCCAACTTCCGCCGTGACGCTTCTCCCTCCTTGGTGGCAGGTAGGGGTGATGGTTCATTAAAAGTATTAGAATCTAGGGCAAAAAAGTCAATACCGCCGTAACGAAACGTATAATAACGGTTGGGTAAGCGGGTAAAACGTCCCGGTTCGTAGCGCAAACAGCGTCCCGTATCAGTTTTGGCGGTGTAATGTTCCTCAAGGTGGTATTCTAGCTGTTCCTTGGATTTAGCAGCTTTGAGGTAATCTAGAAACGCCCTAGCGTAAGCATCTCCTTGGTAAGAACCATGCCAGCCGATTTCTATATCTTTGTAGCGCAAAAGACGGCGTAGAGGCAAAGTGCTGCCAGCCAGCAATCTGTACATTAACGGAACATCATAATAATCGTGGTTCCCAAGGACAGGTAGAATCGGGGTTTTAAACACCATATTGTCATAGGGAATGCGTTTCGGGCGATAGCGCAAGCGCTGACTTGTCAGTTCGCCACCTTGTAAAAATTCCCGATAAGGTTCGATAAAATTTTGTGGGTAATATTCCTGAGAACCCACAACATAAATTACATCTCCGGTGTGGAGGACAAAACTGCATTCATCTTGGTGTGGGAGCATTAATTCAGCCACTTGGCGTTGGGGATGGTAACCGTAGTAGGGACGGGTACCAGTATCACCAATCACCATAAACGAAAAATCCGGGTTATTGCTATTGCCATCATCCAGAACCATACTGGTTTGGTCAATTCCCCGACGCACAATACTAGGATGCAGCCAGCGCACCCGTTCCTTCATCTTGTGAATTTTAACCGGAATCTGGGGTTCGGAAATAAATCTCATTTGTGATGACTCTGGGATGAGGAAGTTGGAGTTATGAGTTAGGAGTTAACAGTTGTACAGACGGGACATGTCGCGTCTGTACGGAGTTAGGAGTTAACAAGGAGTTGGTATTTATAGTGCCCTGGTGACGTACCGGAATGCACCAAGATCCCAAAAGCTCGGCAGTGCCTTGCGAACTTTCCCTTTCAGATTAGTTTACGTTGCCGAGAAATATGTAGTGGACGCCAAAAATATCCTCCTACACCAACTAACAACATACACAAAGCGCATAAAGTATATAATAACGCCATCCCCGCGCCTTTATCCGTGCCAAATATTCCTGCAAATAACCATATAAATTGACCACCTGGTTTCATTGCTGGTTCAAATACCGAATCGACTATTGGACCTGCAATTAAATATGCCATGGCAGAGACGAACTGTAATAATAGCGATCGCACTGCAAAAACACGACCCTGGATATTTGCAGCTACTTTTGTTAACCAAATGGTGTTTTCTGAACTTCCATTTAAAGGAAAATTCAGGGAGGAGCAAAATTGAGCGCTAATCCACACGAAGGCACTATTTCCTAGCCCAAATATAATTTTACTGATACCTGCCCCAATCATGCCCCACAGGAACCCGTTAATCGGACGCTTTGGACCACCCCACACACCCATAATTAAGGCTCCCACAACTCCTCCTATACCTGCTGCTGAGGCTAGAGAACCTAAGACAATAGTATTATTATTAGAACGGGCTAAAATCATGGGTGTGTAAATAGAACCACCAAGGTCATGGAAAAACCAAAATAATAATCCTATAGTTAATAAGGCTAGCAAGTTTTTGTGTGTATATATATAGCGCCAACTAAATCCCAATTGTTGAAAAATATTTTCTGATTCCTGATTGTCATTATTCTGTGCTGGTTGGGGAATCTTGACGGCAAATATACTAGTAATTGCACAAGTAAAAGTGAAAATATCAATTAAAGAAATTCCCAGCAAACCAATTACATGGTATAAATATCCTGCAAACGCTGGTGCAATAATCTGAGAACCATAGCTTGATAAAAACTCCATACTACTGGCGCGAGAATAATGTTTTTTTGGTATCATTAAACCGACGGATGCGGAGTAAGCAAGGTACTGTAGTTCGCTGAAAATTCCTGCTATTGCACCTGTGATATAAAGATGCCAAATTTGCAAATTCTTAGTTACATAAAGCAAAATAATGATTATGGTGACTAACACTGCAACGGTATCACCTATTATCATCAATAATTTGCGTTGATAACGGTCTACAATTAAGCCGCTAATCATAGTTACTGCAATGCTGGGAAGTAGAGTAAAGAACCCTAAAAGGGTAAATGAAGTAGCTTCTCCTGTGACTTCCCATACCCAAATTTCGATAGCAAAGGTGGTCATACTGCTACCAATAGCAGATATTAATTGACCAATCCAGACAATGATAAAGTTTCGTAGACTCTGATTTGATGTAATTTCCTTTGCCATTAATTAAGTTATTTATTAGTATTTAGTTTAGCTATTGAGAAACTTTTATTTTTCACCCAAAACATATTTGTATATATCATCAAGAATAGCGTTAGCTGAGAGGATGTTACCAAATATCCAGTAACCAGAATCTACTGTGTAAACGCGCTGATTTTTTACAACATTAAGTTGTTGCCATAAGGGATTATTTTCATATCTTTTGAAGTTGTTTTCTGAGCCTGGATCTAGAGCTATGAATAAAATATCTGAGTCTAATATTTGTAGATTTTCTTGATTCGTGGTTCCATAAGTCCCATCTGAAAATTTTGCTGAACCAAATTTGATTTGTTTTTGTGGTGTAGCAAATCCAATTTCTTTTAAAACACTTCCGGAGAAGGATAATGGGGTTTGGAATTGAGTGAATTTCTGTCCTGCATAAAATCTAGTTATAGAAATTTCTATGTCTCCTTGTTTATTATTAATTTTTTTCTGGATATTTTTAATTTTGTTTTTGTATTCAAATAGTAATGTTTTTGCTTGTTCTACTTTACCTAGTGTTTGAGCAATTAAGAGTAAATTATCTTTCCAAGCAGCATGATAGAAATCAAAGGTCACAGTTGGTGCAATTCGGGAATATAAATTATAGTTTTGGGCACCAATACCCAATCCTAAAATTAAATCTGGATGCAATAGAACCATTTTTTCCAAATTAGGTTGACTCTCTTTCCCTAAATCAATTATTTCTCTAGTTGTTTCTGGTAAAATGCGAGCTTTACTACCAACAATATTCGCTTTCACAGTTCCTAGGGGTTTTAAACCTAAAGCTACAACTATTTCTAAGGTTTCTTGGTCAGTGACGATAATACGTTGAGGATTTAAAGGGACACAGGTTTCTCCTAATATGTGTTTCACTTTTCTACATTCAGATGTGACGTTTGCTGACTGGGAATAGGAATTGTTATGATTTAATTGTTGATAGCAGCCTGTAAATAATAAAATAGCTAATCCCATTAAGCACAAAAGCTGGATTGTTTTTTTTAACATTACAATTAAAACTTAAAAAAACATTAGTAAGGGTAAAAGCCCTTACTAATTAAGCACTAAAATACTGAATGCAACCAGTCACTAAAATTCTACAGAAATTTTACCTAATACAGTAAAAGGTTCAGCAGGAACAATAAAGAATCCTTGAGGGTTGTAATACTTTTTGTCAAATAGATTCTTAAAGTTCAAAGAAGCATTGAAGTTATTTCCCTTATAGAAAATACTAGCATCTGCTCTGACATAAGAAGGAATTTCTATATCATTGAGTAAAGTTGCTTCTCGCTCACCTGAATAAACTAATCCTAATCCTAATCCTAATCCTTGTAAACTACCTTTTTGAAACTCATAGGTTGTCCATAAACTCGCACTGTTGTAAGGTACACCAACTAATCTATTATCAACTAATGTGGGGTCGTTATCTTCAGAAACAAAAGCATCTGTGTAAGCATAAGAGCCAATTATTTTCCACCCTGGTAAAATTTCTCCGACTATATCTAGGTTTACACCACGACTTTTTTGTTCACCAGTTTGAATGCTAAAGTCAGGATCTACTGGGTCAGTAGTTAAGACATTTTTCTTGGTGATATCGAAATAAGCTAAGGTTGCAGATAAGCGTCTGTTGAAAAATTCTTGCTTAATACCCACTTCAAATTGTTCACCTGTTTCAGGTTTGAAGGGTTCATCAGTGCGACTTCGAGAAAATATTTGAGGGTTGAAAGAATTTGTCCAACTAGCGTAAACAGATGTGGAATCACTTGGTTGATAAACTATACCTAATCGCGGAGAAAATTCGGATTCTGAAGTTTCATTAAAGGTTGTATCACTTAACTTGTCTTCGTAAAAAGTATCAGCCCAATCAAAGCGACCACCTGCTAAGAATTTAATGTTAGGTGTCAGTTCAATTAAATTCTGAAAATAAAGAGCTATGGTATCTGAACCATATTGTTCTGCAAAATCCTGAGTGATATTTTCTGGACGGGCACCATATACTGGATTAAATATGTCTATCGGTGTAATATCACCCCGCAAAAAATCATACTCAAATCTAGAATTAGCGATTTCAAAACCTAGCAATACATTATGTTTTATCGAGCCAGTGTTAAATTTACCGCTAATTTCATTCTGAAATGAGATGTTTCTTTGTTGTTGGTCAACAACACTATATGCACGATTTAAGGTTCGACCATCTTCATCTATACTAACAGGTCGTGCTGTTTGCTCATCAGAAGTGACATTGAGGATATTTAAGCCTTGGCGAAATTTCCAATTATCGTTATATCCAAATTTACTTTCTAAAGTATAAGTGAATCCATTAGATGTCGTTTCTGCTTTATCATCTGGTTCTCCTAAAAAGCGACTAATAGGCAAGTTAAATATAACTCTGTTTGGACGAAAACCACGGTCAAAAGTAAAGTCATATTTCTGATACTCATAATCAAAAGTAATATTGGTTTTTTCTCCCACATTTACTGTCAACGATGGAGCGACAAATACACTTTCATTTTCCACAAAATCTCTAAAGTTATCTGCGTTTTGGTAAGCAGCATTCAAACGATAAAGAGCAGAACGATTTTCTGTTAATGGTCCTGTTAAATCAATAGTTCCACGATAAAAATCATAGCTTCCAATCGTACCATTGATTTGATAAAAAGGGTCTGATAGGGGTTTTTTGGTAATGGTATTGACTACACCTCCAGGACTAGTAATACTACCGTAAAGAATTGATGCTGGACCTTTGAGAAATTCAACTCGGTCAATGTTCGCAACGTCACGGGGACTGATAAATCCAAAGTCTCTGAAGCCATTTCGTAAAGACTCAAACTCTGATGCAAATCCTCGAATAAAATAACCCTGAGAAGCTAGTCCCCCATAAGTTCCTTGTTGTTCAACTCCGCTGACGTTATCTGCTAGTTCATTGAGTTTGATTACTTGACGGTCTTCAATTACTTCTTTGGGTATTACCTGGACTGATGCGGGTACATCTCGTAAGGGAACGTCTATTTTAGTTCCTGTGGTAGCTTCTGGTACAAAATAACCGTCTTGTTGACCTGTAACAATTAATTCAATTGGTTCATTATTTTGTGCTGCTGGTTCTTCGGGTTGAGTTTCTGTTTCTGGAGTTGACTCTTGTGTTTGACTAGCAGATGTGGTTGGTATAGCACTGAAAATTAAGCCTTCATCACTATCAAATAATTCAACTTTGGGAATACTATCTACACCAGTTACAGCAACCCTAATGGTGTTTTCATCAAGATTATTTACTATAACATTCTTAATTCCCTCAAACGGTTCTTGCTGACGGAATGTATCACCACTGGGTAAACGTAATTGAGCCGAAATAATATCAACAATATAAGTATTACCTTCATTTTTAGGAGTAACTTTTAACTTTTCCCCTTGGGAAGTTTCTAGTATGACTTCTAAATTTTCATCTGTGGAATTGAGTCGGACTCCCTTAACTTCTACAACCCTAGATACTGCAGTTTCTGTGGGAGTTGGTTCAGACTGTGCGGTAGATGTGGATGCTGTAATCCCAAATATTAAACCTTCATCAGCATCAAACAACTCTATTTTCGGTAAAGCTGTCTCTCCAATTACTTGAATACTTATAGTGTCAGAATTCTGATTGCTAACTACAACCTCAGCAATACCTGAAATCGGTTTCTCCTGACGGAATGTCTCACCCGAAAGTTGTGCTGAGGGAATATCGATGGTGTAGATGTTACCCTCGGTTTTCGGTACAACTTGCAGTTGTTCTCCTTGAGAAGTTTCGAGAATTACCTCAAAACCTGTCTCGGTAGAATTGAGCTTCACTCCAGTAATTTGCACCACTTGTTTACTAAGCGCTTGTGCTAGGGTTTCTACCTTTTTGTTTACAGTTTGTGCAATCCCATGCGATCGCTCTTCTGGTTTCTCTGAATTTGGTACTTTCTGTGCTTGTGCTGGTGTAGCTACAAACGCAACAACCGAACTTGTCATTAACAAACTGCAAAGGAATTGGTCTAGTTTCATTTTTATCCTGAAGTCAAATAGAAATTCTCTCACTTCCATCGTTGTAGAAGTGAATATATGTTGCAAAACTTTGGCGTTGAATTTATAAAAATACAGAGGGTTAGCTGCAAATAATTGTGGATAACACTTGAGCTATTGAAAACTATTATCATAAATCACCAGCGCAGGCAAGTATTTATCTAAGACTATAATTACCCTGGAGTACATTGCCCCTGTAGAACTACAAAGCTTGTAAATCCGTCATTAGATAGGAATTTATCATAAGTAAGTTAGAAAAATATAAGTCAAGGTTTCGTTACTTGCACTTCTGTCATCTGTCTAAAGATAGATTATTGCAATGATAACTAAACTGAATAGTTATTTTACAAATTGATAACACTTATTGATTTATCACTAATTGCAATATCCTCTCAATTGTATTAATGTGTTGAGGTAATTGAAAATAAATAGCAACAAGTTTTTGAGCGATCGCCAAGATTTTATCAGTATCGAAGGTAAAGTTAGCTGTTCTCTATTGACTGCATAGTTCAGGGTGTTGGAATTGTAATGACTCAATCTGTAAATGAGGACGACAAAGTAATTATGAATTGTTCTACCCTTGTGGAGTTGTTAAGCTACAGGTCAACAGAGCAATCAGAAGCTGATGCTTTTACTTTTCTAGCGGATGGAGAAACTCAATCTACAACCCTGACCTATCAAGAGTTAGAACGGCAAAGTCGAGCGATCGCATCCCAGTTGCAAGCATTGGGTTTAACTGCACAGAGGGCTTTACTGCTTTACCCACCAGGGTTAGACTATCTGACAGGGTTCTTTGGCTGTTTGTATGGGGGAGTGGTTGCAGTTCCTGCTTATCCACCCCGCAACCGTCGTAATACTCCCAGAATTTTGTCTATTCTGCAAGATGCAGAAGCTGCAATTATTTTAACGACGAGTCAGGCTTTACCTCAGATACAATCTTTACTTCAAGATAAAATAAATATCAGTAATTTACGGTGGTTAACTACAGATAATCTCACACCAGGAATAGAAAATAATTGGCAGCAACCTGAAATAAATAGTGATACTTTAGCCTTTTTGCAATATACTTCTGGTTCCACAGGTACACCCAAGGGTGTAATGCTGACTCATGGCAATTTGCTACACAATGCGACGGTAACCCATGCATATATGGAGCATTCTGCAAGTAGCAAATTTGTCACATGGTTGCCTGTTTATCATGACATGGGACTGATTGGAGGAATATTGCAACCCTTGTATGGTGGATTTCCTTGTATTATGCTGCCACCAGCAGCTTTTTTACAGCGTCCTTATCGCTGGTTAGAAGTAATTTCTCGGTATGGGGGAACTACTAGCGGTGCCCCGAATTTTGCCTATGATTTATGTATAGATAAGATTACTCCCGAACAACGTTCGACTCTAGACTTGAGTAGTTGGGATGTGGCTTTTAACGGTGCAGAACCTATTCGTCAGGAGACTTTAGAGCGTTTTTGTCAGACCTTTGCTGAGTGTGGTTTTCGTCCCCAAGCATTTTATCCTTGTTATGGGATGGCAGAAGCAACATTGATGGTTTCTGGAAGTGTAAAATCTACTATACCGACGACTCTGGCTGTGGGGAAGAAGGAGTTAGAACAGAATCAAATTGTTGTGAATCCTAATGGGCAAGAGATTACCAATTTAGTAAGTTGCGGTTTAAGTATACCACAACAACAGATTGTAATTGCTCATCCTGATAGTTGTACTTCTTGTGTAGATGGGGAAGTGGGGGAAGTTTGGGTATCTAGTCCCAGTGTGGGACGAGGTTATTGGCATCGTCAGCAAGAGACTGAGGAGACTTTTTGTGCTTATCTCCAGGATAAGAATCAGGGTCCATTTTTAAGAACTGGAGATTTGGGTTTTTTGCATAATGGAGAGTTGTTTATTACTGGGAGAGCGAAGGATTTAATTATTATTAGGGGAAGGAATCTTTATCCCCAGGATATTGAACGCACAGCAGAATCTTGCCATCCATCGTTACGTTTAGGTGGTGTTGCTGCATTTGCAGTGGAGGTGGAGAATGAAGAACAGTTAGTGGTAGTACAGGAATTGGAATTCCGTGCTAAACCTAATTTAGAAGAAGTTATTACTGCAATTCGTCAAGTAATTGCTCAAGAATTTGAGGTACAAGTTTATGCGGTGGTGTTAATAAAACCTGGTAGTATTCTGAAAACTTCTAGTGGGAAAATTCAACGTCGCGCTACCAAAGCAGGATTTTTAGCAGGTACTCTCAATGTTGTGGGAAGCAGTATTTTAGAACTGAATCCGTCTATAGAGAAAGAAGTAGTTTTAACACGCAAGGAATTACTAGAAGTTGAGTCAGGACAAAGACAGTATTTATTAAATTCTTATTTACAAAAGTTGCTCGGTTGTATATTAGGGGTGACAGCTGCAGAATTAAACTTTCAGCAACCTTTAACTAGTTTTGGTATAGATTCCCTGAGAGTTTTTGAGTTAAAAAATAGGATTGATGCTGATTTAGAGGTAAATATCCCTGTTGCAAATTTGTTTGCTGGTACTATTCATGATTTAGGAGTAAAAATACTAGGACAAGTTGAGGGTAATGTTAATAAGGTGTATGTACCCTTACCTCAGGTTGAGAAAACTACTAATAACCATCCTTTATCTCTTACTCAGCAACAATTGTGGTTTATCAATCAATTACAACCAGGTACACCTGTTTACAATATTCCTATAGCTATTCACATCCCTGGAACTGTTAATGTACCCCTATTGATTCGTAGTTTGGATGAGATTATTTGCAGACAGGAAATCCTGCGGACAAGTTTAGAAATAGTAAATGGTGAACCAAGACAGAAAGTTGCTGACAATATCAAATTAAATGTACCAGAAGTAGATTTACGTCATTTGTCTGGGGAAGAACAAGCAAGAGAAGTTGAGAGATTATTTTTACAAACAGCGCAGTTTGCTTTTGACTTTAGTCAACCACCATTATTGCAAGCAAAACTACTGCATCTACAACAGAAATCTATATTAATTATCACTCTCCATCACTTAATTGCTGATGGTTGGTCAATCCAGGTATTAGTGAAAGAATTAACCACAATTTATCAAGCTTTTATTCAGGGAAAATCTTCTCCATTGCCAGAACTTTCTGTACAGTATGCTAATTTTGTATATTGGCAGCAAAATTGGTTACAAAGCCAAGCTTTAGAACATAATTTGACCTATTGGAAACAACAATTAGGTGGAAATCTTCCTGTCTTACAATTACCTCCAGACTATCCCAGACCTGCAATTCAGAGTTTTAGAGGAGGTCAACAAAAGTTTAGCTTATCTAAAAGTTTGACTAAAGCCATTAAACGGTTAAGTAAACAGGAAGAAGCTACTTTATTTATGACTTTATTAGCGACATTTCAGACTTTACTTTATCGCTACACAGGTCAAGAAGATATTCTGGTCGGTTCACCAATTGCTAACCGCAATCATCAAGAATTAGATGGTTTAATTGGGTGTTTTGTCAATACTTTAGTGTTACGTACTCATCTTGATGGAAATCCTACTTTTCAAGAATTATTAGCACGAGTACGAAAGGTAGCAATTGAGGCATATACTCATCAAGATTTGCCATTTGAGAAATTAGTTGAAGCCTTACAACCAAATCGGGTTCTGAGTCATAATCCCCTATTTCAAGTTATGTTTGTGCTTCAGAATCCGAAAGCAGAATCAATCTGGAAAACCGAGGAACTTGAAACAAAAACTGCCAAATTCGACCTCTTACTATCCATGACAGATAGTGAAGAGGGATTAACAGGGACTTTAGAATACAATACAGATTTATTTAATCCAGATACTATCACTAGAATGATTGGACATTTCCAAACATTACTAGAGAGTATAGTTGTTAATTACCATCAGCATATTGCTAATTTATCACTGTTAACACCTGCTGAACAGCAAACAATCTTAAGAGACTGGAATAATACCCAAGTTGAGTATCAACAAACAGCTTGTATCCATCAATTATTTACCATCCAAACAGAAAAAACACCAGATGCAACTGCTCTAATTTTTGGTGACGAAAAACTTACCTATAGTGAGTTAAATCACCGTGCTAATCAACTCGCTCAATACCTGCAAGATTTAGGTGTGACACCAGAGACAATAGTGGGTATTTGCATGGAACGTTCTGTAGAAATGGTAGTGGGAATTCTAGGAATTATGAAAGCAGGGGGTGCATATTTACCCCTAGATCCTAGTTATCCACAGCAGCGTTTAGCATATATGTTAGCAGATGCTAAAGTACCTATTTTGTTAGCGCAATCCCATTTAGTTGATAATTTACCACCACACCAAGCACAGGTAATCAATATAGATAATAACAGTGCAAGTTTTAGGAATTATAATCATACAAATCCAGTAAGTAATGTTGAATTAGAAAATATTGCCTATGTCATTTATACCTCTGGTTCTACAGGTAAGCCCAAAGGTGTACAAATAGTTCATAGAAGTGTAGTGAATTTCCTCACTGCTATGCAACGGAAGTTACAATTAACAAATACAGATAAATTACTGTCAGTAACTACTTTATCTTTTGACATTGCTGTTTTGGAAATCTTCCTTCCCTTAATCACAGGAGCTAAATTAATATTAGTTAGTCGAGAAGTTGCGACTGATGGTGGACAGTTATTAAAACAACTAAATCATTCTGCTACAACTATTATGCAAGCTACTCCTGCAACTTGGCGAATGTTATTAGAT
>JASJCY010000243.1 GCA_030065825.1 Nostocaceae cyanobacterium
AATATTCAATACTCCATCAACAAAAACCCGGTTTCTCCAACATCACCCTTAAAGGTATCAAGAAAAAAACACGTAGGGTATGTTATCAGCGAGAGTACGGCACCATCCTGTAAGGGTTTTGGTAGGTGGATGATGCGTTAGACTAAAGTCGTAACGCACCCTACAGATACTGTGATGTTCAAACTACTCCCCTCCCGCTAGAAGATTACCGAATTGAGTGAGACTACCAAGAGGAGGAAGAGGGGGAAGAGGGGGAAGAGGGGGAAGAGGGGGAAGAGGGGGAGAAATTTTTATAGGTAATCTTAGAACGAGAAGGGAGTAAGCCAATGTAATGAGTGCATAAGTCCTAAATCAATGACGAAGTCATCTAAAAGATGAGGTAGAAGAACAACTAAATAACCTAGGTTTTCTTGAGTCTATTTCAGTAGACTTTGTATATTAGCCATGAAATTGATTTCATGGTGGGTGAGAAAGCCAACACCTCCCTATTTCCAATTTCCAATTCCCTATTTCCAATTTCCAATTTCCAATTTCCAATTTCCAATTTCCAATTTCCAATTCCCAATTCCCAATTTCCAATTCCGTATTTCCAATTCCCTATTACCAATTCCCAATTTCCAATTTCCAATTACCAATTTCCAATTCCCTATTACCAATTCCCTATTACCAATTCCCTATTACCAATTCCCTATTACCAATTCCCAATTCCTTATTACCAATTCCCAATTCCCTATTACCAATTCCCAATTCCCTATTACCAATTCCCTATTTCCTATAAACCATGAGCTTAATTAAAACAGCCGTTCGTTGGCGACACGGAACCTTTGTATTATTTTGTATCCTCGCCCTATTTGGGGCTTTATCTCTGTTGAATTTACCTTTAGAGTTAATACCGGGAGGGGAACGTCCAGAAATTTCGATTACCACAACCTATTCCGGTGCGAGTCCCAACGAAGTTGAGGATTTAATTACCCGTCCGATTGAAGAACGACTCGAAGAGGTGCAAGGAGTTCAAGAAATTACCAGTCGCAGTTCTACGGGTGTCAGTAGTATTAATTTGGAATTTGAGTGGAATAGTGATATTGATCAAGGCTTAGTTGATGTTTTAAATAAGCTGCAACAGGTGGAAGCTCTCCCGGAAGAAGCGGGAGAATCGGATGTAGAGGTTGTAAGCAGTAGCAGTAGACCAATGATGTGGGTGATTCTCAATCCCAAGCCAGGTTTTACTGCTGATATTAACCATTACCGGGATTTGCTGGATGATGTGATTGTCCCCAAATTCCGTCAAGTACAGGGAGTTGGTCAGTTTCTGGTTTCCGGTGGTTTGGAGAGGGAAGTGGAGGTAATTGTTGACCCCAAGGCTTTATCTGACCGAAACTTGACAATTGGTGATGTTGTTAATGCTCTGCGTCGCAATAACCGGGATATTCGCGGTGGTCCTTTAGTTTTAGGAAGACGGGAATATCGGGTGAGGACGATTAGCCGTTCTACTGATATTAAGCAACTAGAAGATTTTGTGTTACGTCGCGACGAGTCCGGAACCGTATTTTTACGGGATGTGGCTGAAGCCAGAATCGGTAGAAAAATTCAAGACCGGGCTTTGATTCGGGATAATGAACCTGCAGTTGGGGTGGGGATTATTCGTCAAACTAATGGCAATGTTCCTCAAATTTCCCAGGGAATTCGTCAGGCTTTGGTGGAGTTAGAAACCCGCTTTGACCGTGAAGGTGAAGGAATTACCTTTGATATTAGTTATGACGAGAATGATTATATTAATAATTCTATCTCCTTTGTCCAGGGAAATCTAACTGCTGGGGCGATTTTAGCGGCGATAATTTTGTTACTGTTTTTGGGTTCCCTACGGACGGTAGCAGTGATTGCAATTACCATTCCTAGCACCCTAATTACAGTTTTTATTGTATTTATGGCGTTGGGACGATCGCTAAATGTAATCAGTTTAGCGAGTTTAGCCTTTGCGGTGGGGATGGTAGTAGATAATGCCATCGTTGTCCTAGAAAACGTTTTCAGCCATATGCAGCAGGGTAAATCACCGGTTAAGGCTGCGATTGAAGGGACCCAGGAAGTTGGGGGAGCAATGTTGGCTTCAACTTTAACCACCGTGGCTGTATTTGCACCCATTGTCTTGGTGACGGGGGAAGCGGGACAGTTATTTGTTGATATCGGTATTGGGTTGTCTGCTTCGGTATTATTTTCCCTGTTTGCGGCTTTGACTTTAGTCCCCATGTTATCGGGGTTATTCCTCAACCGTGAGGAAGCTGAGAGTATGTTGCAAGGGATGGGAAATAATATTACTCCTATCGATCCGTTGGAGTTAGCATCAGACCACATTATTCCTAATCCTCAGCACCGAAAAACAACCCGCAAATCGCTTCCATCTCAAATTTTTGCTTGGTTAAATAGTTGTGTTTTCCGCATATCCCAAATCTTCCTTGCCTTCCAACACCGATGGGAACAAATATTACTCAAGAGTGTCAGTTGGTCTTTGGGTAGAAAACGCCAAGGTAGACGTTTAGTTGTCTTAGCAATTCCCGTTACCCTGATATTTGTAAGTTTCCAACTACTTCCCCCTGCTGATTATTTACCAGAAGGTAACCGCAACCTAATTTTGTGGTTAGCAGAACCCTTTCCTGGCACAAGTATACCGGAAGCTATCAGTCTTTCTGAGGAACCAAGGAACTTTGTCAGCCAGCAACCGGAAGTAATGCGGACTCTTTACATCCAAAGACCAGGTTTAAAGGCGATCGCCGCTTTTGTGAAGCCGGAATTAGCTACAGGTAACACCATGGAAAGCATAGTTGGTAGGTTGCGCAAAGCTGGTGGGAATTTCCCCGGTTATCGATTTATGGTTCCGATTCGGGCTTCCATCTTTCGTGAACCTGGTAAGGAATTTGAAATTAATATTATCGGTCAAGACCTGGAAGAATTGCATAAATTGCAACAGCAGTTGATACCCAAATTACGGGGATTAAATGGGGTGCGAAATGTCCGTTCTAACTTCGTCACTGGTGCACCGGAACTGCAAGTAGTTCCCAATCGCACTCGTTTGGCAGAAGTGGGACTTTCAGAAAGCGAACTAGGGTCAATGGTAGAAGCGGCATTAGGAGGTTTGCGAGCCTCAGAATTTACCGATGGTAAGCGGGAATTAGATGTTACCGTTGAATTAGAAAACACCTCCGTCAAAACCCCGGAACAGTTACGTCAATTACCCCTGTATATCGGCAATGGTCAGCAGGTACAATTGGCAGACGTAGCGGATGTAGTAGAAACAACCGGACCCGATACCATCAATCACGTTGATTTGGAACGTTCCATTACCATCACTGCCAGTATCTCTAGGGAAGCTCCCTTGGGTGCTTTAATCGACCAAACGGAAGCCGAAATTCTGGCACCTTTACGCGCATCCTTACCATCTGGTTTCCGCATCGAACTTGCGGGTTCCGCAGATGTATTATCGGAAACCCTATTTCAACTCGGCTCAACCTTTGTTTTATCTCTAGTTATCACCTATTTGCTCCTAGTTGCTCTATATCGCTCCTTTAGCTTCCCCTTTTTAATTATGGTAACAGTACCCATGGGAATATCAGGAGCACTGTTAAGCTTAATACTTGCCAATTCGATTCCTGGCGTTGTGGTTCCCCTGGACATGATTACAGGATTGGGATTTGTGATTTTAACGGGGATAGTCGTCAATAATGCAATTTTATTGGTTGATCGCTCGCTACAATTACAGCAAGAAGGAAAAAACTACGATGATTCCCTATATTTGGCAGTCAAAGACCGTTTACGACCGATTTTTATGTCTGCCGGAACCAGTGTCATTGGTATGTTACCCCTAGCTGTCGTCCCCGGAAAAGGCGCGGAATTGTATCAAGGATTGGGAATTGTCCTTACTGGTGGTTTAGTATTTTCTACAATTTTGACACCTACCGTCGTCCCTGCTTTGATGGGATTATTACGTGATTTTACTGGAGGAAAAGTATCCAAATCAGATTCTCAGACTGTGGAGTTACTCAGTGTTGAAGCCCAAGGTAAAGGGAAAAAATCAAGAATTGGTTATAAGGGAACAGGGAACAGGGAATAGGGAACAGGGAACAGGGAATAGGGAATAGGGAATAGGGAATAGTCAGGTGTTGGACGGGGATTTAAACCCGTCCAACACAATCGTCCCAAGGGGATGTTCTGACCCCTGGTGTGGTCGAGGGAACGAACAAGATGTCAGATATAAATTGCTTGGTAATTGGTTACGGTAACACCCTGCGCAGTGATGACGGTGTAGGACAAATTGTAGCAACCAAGGTGGAAGAATGGGGATTAGGAAATATAACTTCCTTGGCTGTTCACCAATTAACACCGGAATTAGCAGAACTCCTTGCAAGGGTGCAAATGGTTATTTTTGTGGATGTCTATATTGCTGATGGTGGGGAGAATCAAGGGTTGCAGGTGTATCGGTTGGAGGTGGATGGAAATTCTCAGATGGGACATACTGCAAATCCGCGATCGCTTCTTGGTTTAACCGAGAAAGTTTACCGAGTTGTGCCGGAAAGTTGGTGGATTGTAATCCCTGGGGTGAATTTTGAGTTTGGGGAACAGCTTTCTGATGTAGCTGAGTCTGGGGTGAGTGTGGCTTTGTCAGAAATTTATAAGTTAGTGAATTCGTCTTCTGACTTCAAAATGTAGCTTTTTCATAGAGATTATACTCCCAACGGCTAAAAACTTAACTTTTCGTAGGTTGGGTTGTAGCTTGCTTCCACGAAGTGGTACGAAGTGTAGACGACGGTCGGGAGGCTTCTCGTAAGCGAAGCTTTCTCGAAGAGTAGAGTAACCCAACAGCAAGTAGGTTTTTGTTGGGTTTCCTACCTCAACCCAACCTACAATCTTAAAAATGTAGCTTTTTCATAGAGATTAATTTGACAAAATCAAAACCAAATATGACTGAAGACAATAAATCAATCAATAGCCATATTGAAGAATACTTAGATTATTACTGTGGTTTATCTCAAGCACCTGGATTTGCTATTTTACTCAAAGGTCAATGGGGTGCTGGAAAAACATGGTTTATCAAAAAGTATCAGGAAAAGCTCAAGCAGAATAACCAGAAATGTTTGTATGTCAGTCTTTATGGGATGACTAGTTTTTCTGAGATAGAAGACATGTTTTTTCAGCAGTTGCACCCTGTGTTGTCATCAAAAGGAATGGCAATAACAGGAAAGATTTTTAAGGGTCTTTTAAAAGGAACATTAAAAATTGATTTGGACAATGATGATAAAAAAGATGATGGGACATGGACTCTTGGAATCCCAGATATAAATTTTCCTGAGTATCTTAAAGATACTGATAAAAGCATTTTAATATTTGATGATTTAGAACGTTGTCAAATAGACATTGGTAATCTTTTGGGATACATAAATTCCTTCGTAGAACATCAAGACTTGAAAGTAGTTCTGGTTGCGAATGAAGATGAATTATTAAAACGAAATGGTGAAAGTGATTCTAGTAGTCTCTACAAAGATATCAAGGAGAAATTAATCGGAAGAACTTTTGAGATATTTCCTGATTTTCAAGGTGCGTTGGAAGATTTTATTACAAAAGTAGATGATTCACATCTGAAAGATTTTCTCCAAAACAATAATGAGATAATCCAAGAATTATACGCAGCAGGAGAATATAGAAATTTAAGGAATTTAAACCAAATCATTTTAGATTTTCAGAGAATTTATCAAGAGTTACCAGAGAAAGCAAAAAATAAGTCAGAACTTCTTCAAGACATCTTGAAAATCCTGACAGCTTTTTCTATTGAAATTAACCGTGGAAATATGCTTGCAAAAGATATTAGTAAATTACTAGAAGCATCAGTCTATCAAAAAATTAAGGGGGTTAATCTTTATCAAGTAAAGCATTCAGCTGTTAAGGACAAGACTAAAGAAGAAATTTTACTTCAAAAAATCATAGATAGATATCCTATGCTCAAGCTAAATATATATGAACCATTTCCAAGTTTAGAATGGTGGGAAATCTTTTTTGATCAAGGCATTGTAGATATCGAAAAACTAGATAAATTACTATCAAATAGTAAATATTTTGAGAATGAAAATACCCCTAATTGGGTTAGGCTATGGCGTTTTACTTCTCTTGATGACGATGAATTTTATAATTTACTTCAGACAGTTGAATCAGAATATGCTGGAAGAAAATTTATTAAGCTAGGAGAAATAAAGCATGTATTTGGAATATTTTTGAGGTTCTCTGATGCCGGATTCTATTCTAAAAGCAAGACAGAGATTCTAAAAGAATCAAAAAATTATATTCATGATTTAACACAGAATAAAAAGATAGATATTACATGTTCCTATGATTTTTCTTCTGATGATATACTTGGAAGCTATGCTGGACTCGTTTACCAAGGCACAGAATTTCCAGAATTCCAAGAATTTTGTTCTTATGTCGAACAAGTAACAGAGCAAGCAAAAATTGAAAATCTACCCAATGAGGCTCAAGAATTACTTAATATCATCCAGAGTGATGTATGGAAATTTGAGAGAATCATTTGCAGAAGTAATTCACACAGTGGGGATATATCTGAAAATAGATACTATGATATCCCTATATTAAATTACATAGAAGCACCTATCTTCGTCGAAAAACTGTTATCCATGAAGTTTGAACAACAAATAACTGTTTGTTGGATATTAACTGAACGATATAAATATGATGATTGTAATCAAACAATAACTGAAGAGTTAGATTGGCTAAAATCTGTTCAGAATTTATTGCTAGAAGAAGCTAATCGCAAAACAGGTAAACTAAGTGGATTTAAGATTTTAAAATTCCTGATTGAACCTTATTTAAATAAAGCAATTAAAAAACTGGAAACAGCAAGAACAAAATAAGTCACACTACCCCACCACACATCTTGCACCCGGATGAGAAACCGGGTTTATTGGGAATACTGACCTGTCAAAACCCTAATTTTTCCTTCATAAACCCTCATCTTAGAGGGTGTTTATAAAATAAATATAAAACTCTCGTGAGGTTCTAGAAACCGGGTTTCTTTTGGTATACATACTCAAATTCTCGGTTCTCCACCTACAGAAACCCGGTTTCTTTGAGTTCTTTTGGTATACATACTCAAATTCTCGGTTCTCCACCTACAGAAACCCGGTTTCTTTGAGTTCTTTTGGTATACATACTCAATTCTCGGTTCTCCACCTACAGAAACCCGGTTTCTTTGAGTCGCTTTCTCCATACTTATTGAGAATGGTGCAAGATATGAACCACTGCAAAATCGGTAAACTGTCGCATATAGGGTGTGTGAAAACCTAACACAATATCTTCCTTCGATACATCTAATGCTACTAATTCCGCTGCAATATCATCTTCTGTCCTATTCCACTGAATCCAGATTTTTCTAGTCTTTTTGTGAGGCTGTTTTGACAACATCGTCAAACCTATTTTTAGCTGACATTCTACCACTTGCCACTACTGTAGATATTGCAACAAAACCCTCATCTTAGAGGGTGTTTATAAAATAAATATAAAACTCTCGTGAGGTTCTAGAAACCGGGTTTCTTTTGGTATACATACTCAAATTCTCGGTTCTCCACCTACAGAAACCCGGTTTCTTTGAGTGAAATTAGGACGATTTGGGATGCCCATCCCACTCATACTGTATTTGCAAGTACCTAATTTAGCTCTTGTATCTTCCAACACATGTAAAGGTTAACCCACTAAACTTTTTCAACCCCACTAACCCCTACTTTTGCTGACACGATTCAAATATAAGTTGAAATTATACTCAAATAGATTTAGTTTTGCAATCCAAATAAAATCTCCTTTTTTGTGCAAATTTTCGCGAAAAAATTTTCTCAATTATGAACGTAATTGCGTTATTTGATGCTATAGTAAAAAAAAGTAGTTTTGGGGCATCTCTGACCATTGCTCAACCAAAATCGCTACAAGCCTGATTATTCGGTAGCATTGAACCAAAAAGTCAAATTTTCATCACATCAAGAAAGACCAATTTTCATCCAGTCTATAAATCGTGCATTTGACAAAATCCAATGAATGTGGTACGGAGACCGATAAAGTCATCCCACTGCAAAATCGGTAAATTGTCGCATATAGGGTGTGTGAAAACCTAAGACAATATCTTCCTTGGCTACACCCAATTCGACTAATTCCGCTGCAATGTCATCTTCAGTGCCATTCCACTGAATCCAGATTTTTTCATTTTTAATATCTAAATGCATCACCGGACCATAAATTCGCTTTCTGTTATGCCAGCCAACATAAAAAAGCTGATAATGGTCATGTTCGATATCAAAAATTGTTTGCACTTCTACTCCATCTTCACCTTGATCGCGTGCTGCGTATTTAGTCAATAATTGTTTAATATATTCTCGATATGCTTCTAACTTAGCCATAGTGCAACCTCTTGTTTTTCTTCATCGTAAATGAGTAGATTTACTTGACTGCGTTGAATCACTGACTGGATGAAAGGCTGGGTCAAAAAATCATCGTAAATATTTAGAGGTACTGCTAAATATAAAGTTTGCTCATAATTAAAGTCTTGCAACGCATAACGATAGACAATATATTGTCCAATAGCTGTATGAAATTCAGCTATTAAAGAAGTACCTAAAAAACTTTTAACTTCAACAGCAATTACTTCTCCATTACGGTCAGCAGCAATAATTTTCTCTGCTCCCAAATCTATATATAGTTTGGTTGTTGAACTAATACGAATACTCAACGGGTCATTGGTTATCATCCACCCGTCTTTTTGCAACGCTGTTTTGACAACATCGTGAAACCTATCCTTAGCTGACATTTTACCACTTGCCACTGTTGTAGGTATTCTACCAAAACCCTTTTCTTAGTGTCTAAGTGTCTTAGTGTTTATTTCTTCTTCCAATTTTACCTGAATTCCCTTTTTTATAGCCTAGGGCTGATTTTTTCGGAAATTTCAGAAGTTAAAACTGTAGCAGTCACTATTCTCGCCAATGAACCTTTTTGAAAGTTCATGCTGCTAACCATCACCACCACCCACCAACCTGCAACAGAACTAGGCTACTTACTGCACAAACACCCTGACAAGTGTCAGTCCTTTCCCCTTTCCTTTGGACAAGCACATATATTCTACCCAGAGGCTGATACCGAAAAATGCACAGCTGCACTACTGTTAGATGTTGACCCCGTAAAATTGGTACGGGGACGCAGTATATCCTTGCAACAGTACGTTAATGACCGTCCCTACGTTGCTTCTTCCTTTTTAAGTGTAGCGATCGCTCAAGTTTTGAGTACAGCTCTTGGTGGTCGTTGTAAAGAGCGTCCAGAACTTGTACAAACTCCTATACCCTTAATAGCAAAATTATCTGTCTTACCCTGTCGTGGAGGGGAAGCTTTCCTGAAGCAACTATTTGAACCCTTGGGCTACTGTGTGAATAGTCAAGGTTATATTTTAGATGAAAAATTCCCGGAATGGGGTCAGAGTCAATATCACACCGTTGAGTTAGAAAACACCGTCACTCTTTCGGACCTCCTCAGTCATCTTTACGTCTTAATCCCAGTGCTGGATGATGATAAACATTACTGGGTGGGGGATGAGGAAGTAGAAAAACTTCTACGTCATGGTGAGGGTTGGTTAGCTGACCATCCTGCACGGGAACAAATAGCCCGTCGATATCTCAAACGTCGTCCTCAACTGACAAGGATTGCTTTAGCGCAACTTGCAGAAGCAGATGAACCAGATCCAGATAGT
The DNA here is from genome assembly GCA_030065825.1 of Nostocaceae cyanobacterium. Taxonomy (GTDB): domain Bacteria; phylum Cyanobacteriota; class Cyanobacteriia; order Cyanobacteriales; family Nostocaceae; genus JASJCY01. The sequence goes on from JASJCY010000243.1 coordinate 9,779, forward strand.
GCTCAGGAAAGCCATAGTAAGGAAGAAGCAGCAGTAGAAAAGCCTTTGAGTTTAAATAAACAGCGCTTAAATGCCGTTGTAGCCACCTTAAAGGAAACAAATGCCAAGCGGGTGGTTGATTTAGGTTGCGGTGAAGGTAATTTATTGAAGGCACTACTCAAAGATAGCTTTTTTGAGCAAGTGACGGGTGTTGATGTTTCCTATCGTAGCTTGGAAGTGGCACAACAGCGATTAGACCGTTTGCACTTACCCCGCAATCAATGGCAGAGGTTACAATTGTTTCAAGGTGCCCTTACTTACCAAGATAAACGCTTAAAAGGATACGATGCAGCTGCGGTAATTGAGGTGATTGAACATTTAGATTTGCCTCGTATCGCTGCTTTTGAGCGGGTTGTGTTCGAGTTTGCTCAACCCATGACTGTAATTGTTACTACGCCAAATATTGAATATAACATCAAATTTGAGAATCTTCCTGCGGGTAAGTTACGTCACAAAGACCATCGCTTTGAATGGACGCGTAAGGAGTTCCAAACTTGGGGGGAAACAGTCGCACAACGGTTTGGTTACACGGTGACCTTTACATCTGTAGGACAGGAAGACCCAGAAGTTGGTTCCGCAACTCAAATGGGTATATTCCACAGAAGACAAATTGAAAATTAAAAATTAAAAATTAAAAATTAATTATTAAATTGCAGGGAGGGAATGGTGAAATTTGATGAACTTGACAGCAAAATGCGGGTATTTGAAACAGCACACGACCATTGTGTGTTACCGGGAATGTATATAATTGCCAGGTTAGATGGTCGCAGTTTTACCCGTTTAACAAAGGAAGTTTATCAATTTGAAGTACCTTTTGACGAATGCTTTCGCAATTATATGCTGGGTACAGTGGAACATCTGATGAATTGCGGTTTAAGCATCGTCTATGGGTATACTCAAAGCGATGAAATATCTTTACTGTTTGCCCTTCATGACAACAGTTTTAATCGCAAACTGCGCAAACTCAATTCTGTCTTAGCAGGGGAAGCCAGTGCCAAATTGTCTTTACTTCTTGGTGATATTGCTAGCTTCGACTGTCGTATTTCCCAACTTCCCAATATAGAAGAGGTAGTTAATTATTTCCGATGGCGACAAGAAGATGCCCATAGAAATTCTCTGAATGCACATTGTTACTGGAGTTTACGACGGGATGGTAAAACTCCCACCCAAGCAAGCAAAATGATGCAGGGGTTATCTGTGGGTGATAAAAACGAACTTTTATTTCAATATGGTATTAATTTCAACCAACTACCCAACTGGCAAAAACGGGGTATGGGACTATATTGGGAAGAATATGAAAAGTTGGGATATAACCCCATTCAAGGAGAAACCGTCCCCGCACTACGACGACAACTTTGCCGGGATTTTAATTTACCGATGAAAGAAGAATACAGCCAGTTGATTTTGCAAATGGTTGAGACAATTGCTAATTAAAAAGAACAGATTATTGGGGTTGTTGAATTTCTCTGTGTCTATGTAGTTTGAAGTAGTTTGAATCTGAAAAGGGAACATCCCAAATGTTTAATTTGACAGCAATTCCAATTTACTCATTAAAAAGAACAAATTGTTGACGTTGCTAAATTTCTCTTTTTGTGTCTGTGTAGTTTGAATCTGAAAAGGGAACATCCCAAATATTTAATTTGACAGCAATTCCAATTTACTCATTAAAAAGAACAGATTTTTGACGTTGCTGAATTTCTCTGTGTCTATGTAGTTTGAAGTAGTTTGAATATGAAAAGGAAACATCCCAAATGTTTGATTTGACAGCCATTCCAATCTACTCTTTAAAAAGAACAGATTTTTGACGTTGCTGAATTTCTCTTTTTGTGTCTGTGTAGTTTAAATATGAAAAGGGAACATCCCAAATGTTTGATTTGATAGCAATTCCAATTTACTCATTAAAAAGAACAAATTTTTGACGTTGCTAAATTTCTCTGTGTCTATGTAGTTTGAAGTAGTTTGAATATGAAAAGGGAACATCCCAAATGTTTGATTTGATAGCAATTCCAACTTGATAATTAAAAACAACAAATTTTTGACGTTGCTGAATTTCTCTTTTTGTGTCTGTGTAGTTTGAATCTGAAAAGGGAACATCCCAAATATTTAATTTGACAGCAATTCCAATTTACTCATTAAAAACAACAGATTCTTGACGTTGCTGAATTTCTTTCTCTGTGTCTGTGTAGTTTGAATCTGAAAAGGGAACATGCCAAATATTTAATTTGACAGCAATTCCAATTTACTCATTAAAAAGAACAAATTGTTGACGTTGCTAAATTTCTCTGTGTCTATGTAGTTTGAAGTAGTTTGAATATGAAAAGGAAACATCCCAAATGTTTGATTTGACAGCAATTCCAATTTACTAATTAAAAAGAACAAATTCTTGACGTTGCTAAATTTCTCTGTGTCTATGTAGTTTGAAGTAGTTTGAATCTGAAAAGGGAACATACCAAATGTTTAATTTGACAGCAAT
>JASJCY010000003.1 GCA_030065825.1 Nostocaceae cyanobacterium
TGGTGGAACCACACTGATCCCATCCCGAACTCAGAGGTGAAACGCTACTGCGGCAACGATAGTTTTCGGGTAGCCGAATGTGAAAATAGCTCGGTGCCAGGGTAATATTAAAAAAACAAATGCCTCCCACTGTACAAGGGAGGTTTTTGTTTGAAGATTAATTTATTTAGCGTTGCATAAATGCGGGATGATTTTGATGTTTTTGTAGGATGGAGAGCAGTGCGTTGCTTTTCCAAAGTTGTAGCGACTGCGGGGCATCTTGCCCGTCCCTTGTATTTATGAGGCAGGCAAGATGCCTGCACCACAAGAATCATCTTTTAATAAGCACTTAAGTGCTTACTAGGTATCATTACTAACGCATAGCTGGTGTTTCACAAGCGACTCCAACCAATTTGGCAGTTGTCTCCCACATCAATTTTCCCTTATCATCATCTCGGGCTTGGGAAGAAACTTTTTGAACAAATGCCTGACGTTTTTCACTGTTGCGATTTCCCCAACTCCAATAAGCACCGGATTGCTTGAATTCTGGATCTGCAACTACGGCTGCTACTCTTTCCCCTGCTAATTCCTGAGATACATAACCCTTAGTGATATACTTTTGGAATAATGGGAAGAGTTTTTGGAAGGTAGGATAGTGGTTGCGGAATAATGGTGTATCAGCAACGCAGCCCGGATATAAAGAAGTGAAAGTGATTCCGGTCGATTCGTGATAGCGTCGGTGCAATTCCCGCATTGTCAGCACGTTGCACACCTTACTATCTTTATAAGCTTTAACTGGTTCAAACTTCTTACCATCAGCCATGGAAATTGGTTCTTTAAATCCTGCTGCAAAGCCCTCGAATTTTCCTAAGTCTGGACGCGGATAAACCTTTCCACCCGGTTCATCAGGATTATGGGTAACGGTGCCTAAAATTACAACTCGCTTATCTGCTTCTGGCGACTTTTTCAAGTCTTCCAGCATCAGGTTACATAAGAGGAAATGACCGAGGTGATTTGTGGTCATAGTTAATTCATAGCCTTCTGGGCTACGCAAGGGTTGTTTAAGCAAAGGCATGTAAATAGCAGCATTGCACACCAAAGCCCGTATAAATCTGCCACTAGCGCTGAATTCCCTAGCAAAACGCCGCACACTCTCCAAATCACCCAAATCTATGTGCATGATGCTGTAGCTGCCTTGTTCCATACCTACACTTTGGGCAGCTTCCCCAGCCTTGCGCACATCCCGACATGCCATAACTACATGCCATCCCCTATCGGTAAGTGCTTTTGCAGCGTACAAACCTACTCCCGATGAGGCACCTGTAATCACAACCGTTGGTTTCTGATTTTGTTGCATTTTGTTAAAACTGAATTAATCATCATTGATTGTTTTTATATTCTCATAGTTCGAGAAGAGGCACAATTGACATCTTGCCCGGGAAGAAAACATCAGCAATAAATTCTAGTTTTCCATACCAAAAACCCAACCAGAGTAAGGTTAAGTATTAAATTAGACTTTTTCAACTGACATCTTGCACCTGCCTGATGAAACTTTTGTTTATAAACCGGGTTTTTCCGTACTTGTTGACAATGGTGCAAGATATGACTAAACATCCTCTTAGGAAATGGCACCCTGATAGCTTCTATCTTTGCGTTTTTGTAACCACAAAGTAATTCCTAAATAAACGATTATGTGTATAAGTAATACTGACCAACTTAACAATAGATTCTCTAAGGTATTAGAGAACATTGGATGTGCTGTAATTAATGAACTTGTTGCAGAGTTATCCTCACTTTGAGCTACAGGGACTAACAAATTTACATTAGCTAATGTTCCATAAGCGCCAACTGACCAACGACTTAGCATTAACCAAGAAATATATTTGCCAATTCCCTTCATGTTAAATAATACCCCAGCAAAAATAATTTGGGGTAGTAACAATAAAGGTAAAGCACTATTAGCTTGAGTACTATTTTTGACGCTAGCTGATACCATTAATCCTAAACTTATAGAAGTCAAGATAGTTAGAAATGTGGTAATGAATACTCCTAAAAACCAAGAAAATGAAGGAATAAAAAGTGGTTGATAATTAAGTGTTAATTTGGGTTCGGGGGAGATAAAGCAGAAGAAAATGACAATAGAGATTAATAGACTTTGTATAACTGCTAATCCTCCTAATGTTAAAATCTTGGAGCATAAGTAAGCAAATAATCTCAAATTCACTAGTCTTTCACGCAGATAAATTACAGATTCTTTGACAATTTCTTGTAAAGAACTTGCAAGTCCTACCCAAATAGCTGCACAGGTAAAGATAAATAAAACTCTCCGTGCTAAAGATGCCGGTTCTAAGTCTTTTGCGGGGTCAAAAGTAGGAATCAAAAAATTGTTATTTGGAATTGCTAAAGTGATTAAAGCGATGCCAATAGGTGCGGTGAGTAAAGATAAAGCTAGGTAAATACTGTCTCGCTGAATTAACTTAATATATCGTTGAATTAGAATCGATAATTGTTCAAAAAATGAGCGTTTTACCCTGAGTGGAGATGAGTGATGCTCTTGTTTTTCAGAACTAAGGCGGTTCTCTATATATTCATTGTAATAATTTGATTCACGATATTTCTCAGCTTCTTCAATAACTGCTTCTTTTGTAGACAATTTAATATAAATATCTGCAAAATCTCCACTATTAATTTGGAAAAATATGGCTGCTTTATCTGGAGGACCAAAATAACAAAGGTTTCCACCAGTACCAAGAAAGACTAAATAATCACATATATTAATATTACTGGTTGCATGAGTTACAAGAATTATTGTCCGTCCTTCATTAGCTAACTTGCGTAGCAATTGCATGACTATTTTATCTAATCCTGGATCTAGTCCAGAAGTTGGTTCATCTAGAAAAAATAATTTGGGGTCTGCTAATAATTCTACTCCGATACTTACCCGTTTTAATTGTCCACCACTTAAGTTTTTAACTAATTTATTTTGATGTTCTGATAGTTCAACTTGTTGTAATGTTTTTTCGACAATTTGATTGATATTAATATCAGGAGGTAACCTGAGTTTTGCAGCATAATAAAGTACTTCTTTCACTCTTAAATTAGTATGAATAATATCCTGCTGAGGAACATATCCGATAAGATTACGATAAATATTAAAATTATTTCTTAAATTATCTCCGTTTAAATAAACAGCTCCTTCACTAGTTGGCTCAATACCTAATAATGCTTTTAGTAAAGTCGATTTTCCCGAACCACTCCCCCCTACTACTGCTACTAATTCTCCTGGCTCAAGAACTAAAGAAATTTCATTTAATAGTCGAATTTTTCGCTGATTTTTATCCTTAACAACTCTGACAAGATTTCGAGCATCAATGCGGATTTTATCTCCAGCATCTACTATTACTAATTCATCCCCTTGTAAAACAAATCTATAAGGACCAATTTGAATGATATCCCCTGATGATAAAATAGCTGAACCATTTACTTTTTGACGATTAATAAATACCCCATTGGTGCTATGGTCATGCAGAATATAATGACCCTGACTGTCAATTTTTATTGTAGCGTGGCGACGAGATACAGTTGGTGCATGTAATTCTAAATCGGTATTTGGACTGCGTCCTAAAACTAGAGGTCTATTGTGATTTTTCAGATGAAGGGAGCGTTGTTTTGGTGTTGCCACCGTTTGGTTTACACTTGGACTTCTATAAGTTAAAATTATACAGTTTTGAGGATTCTGACCAATTTTGATTTCTGTGCCATTTTCTAAGCGCAAACCTCTTTTGGGTGTAATAACTTTATTATTAATAAATAACCGATTGGTACTTGGTTTTTCTCCATCTCCATCGTAAATATAATAATAATTTCCCTGTTTACGGATGGTAGCCTGACAACGACTTATTACTGTCCAATCTTCTGGAACTTTTAGTCCTTGGGGGGGAGAAAGCTGAGGTTCTCTTCCTAAAATATGATAATCAGCAGTTAAATCAAATGGTAAATATTGTCCTTGATTATTCAGGTCAATTCGAGGATTGTTAGACAGAAGAGTAGTATTACTCAATTGGTTATTCATATATCTGTAATTACCCATTAAATATCTTGACAAGGCATAAATATTTTATCGACTAAATGTCTAAAACGGGCTGTAATTTAATGAAAAATACAAACCGTCGTCTTGCCATGTGTTGCCATTTGAGTTGGTATCAGTCAGAGGAATTCCGTAGTCTAAGCGTGCGGTAAACTGGTTGCCCATTTGCCACTGTAAACCCATACCAACACCCACCAAAGTATTGGGATCTGGGTGAAAATTACCAGAATTATTCCAAGCAACACCAAAATCGATAAATGGAATTGCTTGCAAAGTTCCTTTTACTTCTTTGACTCGCAAAATCGGCAATCTGACCTCTGCGGAAGCAAAAACGCCGTTGCTGGTAATTAATTCATCCTGTCGATAACCCCGGACTGTTTGTAGACCCCCTAAGCCAAAAGGTTCTAAAGGTACGGTGCTGCGAGTAGATAATAATACCTCCGACCGCAACACCAACAAAGTATCTGGTGCCAAAAAACGCACATACTGCCCTTGTCCTCGCCAAGCAAAAGAGCCACTATTAGAAGCATCTTCATTTTTACTGTCATTAAACAAGTCTATTCCCAGACTAAATTGAGAACGCAATAACAAAATCTCTTGTGCGCTGCGTTGTGTATAGTCTTGGAAAAAACGCAGTCCCGAGATGATGGTTTTTCCTTGAGAATCTGCTCCCGGTGATAGGGGAAAGGGTTGTCCTTCTTTTTTGGTGTTATTTTCCTGTCTAAACAAGCTCAAACCCAATCCTAATTCTTGACTGGGAGTTTGGATAATTGGCTGCCGGAAAGTGAGTTCCAAGTCTAAAGAATTACCAGTAATATCCTGGGTGTCAAAAGGTGATTCTGTCACTTCGGCGTCAATTACCCAACCTGAGAAGCTGACTCTACCATTTTGGGGATTGACGGGCACTATATAGTTGAAGTCAAGGGTGTTACTACCATCGGTATTTGTGTATTTTAGATCCACTCGATCCCCAAAGCCCAAGAAATTCCCTTCATTAATACGAATACCTCGTCGAATAGTACCAACAACGGGAGCACGTCCATTATCGATAAACAATTCCACCCTCAAGGATTGGGCTTCTGTTACTCTGACGTCTAGTAAACTCTCTTGGGGACGTGAACCAGGAGAAAGTTCGGCACTAATATTTTGAATCAAGGGATCCATTTGCAATAGTTGTAATGCTTGTAGCAGACGCTCTCGATTCAAAGGTTTATTGGTTGCTAGTGCAATCCGACTGCTTACATAGCTAGAGTTTAGCCGTTTGGTACCTCTGACATTAATTTGTGAAATTCCACCTTCAATAATTCTAATTTTGATAATTCCTTCCTTGTTGGGGAAACTTTGGTCAGCAAGAATAGAAGCACGAGAATAGATATAACCTGCATCATTGTAAAGTTTTGTTAAGACCACCTCCACTTGCAGCAATTCTGCTTTTGTGAGTGGTCGGTTAATAAATTCGGCTGTCACCTTGCTTAAATTTTCGCTGCTGAATGCAGTGTTACCTTCAAACTCAAACTTACTAACGGTAACGATTTCAGGAAGATTTAGAGGCTGTTCTGATTGAGGAAGAGTCGATGGTGGTTTTATGTTGAGAGGAATTCGAGGTAATGGTCGGGGAATGGGAATAGGTAGTTCGGGTTGTTTGGGAGGAAGAGGATTTGGTAAACGGGGTGGTGCTGAAGGAGGAGGATTGACACCTTGATTTGATGGTGGTGCGGTGGGAGGAGGATTGACACCCTGATTTGGTGGTGGAGGTGGTGCGGTGGGAAGAGGACCAGTAACCTGAGACAGAATTAAAGCAGTTCCTGACTTTGTATAGGGCTGAATTTTTTTCTGGTTATTTAAATCATTATTATCAAAGGTGATAGATAAATTTTCAGCAAGGGAGTCATCAAATAAGTTTTCAGCCAAGACTTTATCTGGCGATACGGTGATTAGTAACTCCAAGATCCAAGATACAGCTAGAGTTGCTTGAAAGCCTCTAATTAACCTCGCTTTAGTCATAATATCTTAACTTTCTATCCAAAATATTTAAATTTGATGAATTATTAAATTGAATCTAATTAATCGAACATGCATTGCTTTGATTAATTATCATCATATATCACTAGTCAATGGAGAAAAACACAGAAGATGTATGTTTTTAACAAAAAATGAATTTTTTTTGCAACAATTTTGATGAGTATTTATTTTTTTTACAAAAAATAGCTCTATTCTTTTTAAGATAACAACAATCGGACTCCAGCTGTAAATTTTATTAAACAAAAGTATAAATGACTTGTATATCAGTATAGAATTATTTAAGTCAAGGTGGTCATAGGTGAGGATAAAAATATGACTCGACGCTATCAAAAAAGTCTTCTGACTCTGGCGTCTCTGGTGCTTGTTATTGGTAGTTTTGTTTCTTTATCTTCTTGTAGTAGTAGTCCAACTAGCACTCAATCTAGTGACACAAAATCACAGACAGAAACAGTCTCTGATACAGGAGCAAAGAATAAAGAAATAAGTCCGCTTACTAGCCTGCTTCCAGGAAATGATCGCACAACTTCCGATCCCCTGAGCTTAATACAAAATGAGCAAATAAAAAAAGAACTTCAGTTAACAGAAAATCAGAGTGCTAAAATCAAGCAAATTGAACAAGATTTTCGGGCTGCAATCACACAAAGAGTCTCGGGAGTCACTTTCAAAGGACTGGACAAAACACAGAAAGAAGCAAAAATTAAAGAAATCAGCAAGGATTTAGACAAGGAGATACAAGAAGCCCGCAAAAAGGTTGGAGCAGTTCTAAAACCAGAACAGGAAACACGCTGGAAGCAAATAGTTCTACAAATATATGGTTGGGGAGTTTTGACAAAGGATGAATACTCTTCTGAATTAAAACTCACATCTAAACAACAGGAGGAGATGAATCAACTGCGGGATCAGATGATTACCAAGATGAGAGCTAATTGGCAAAATCCAGATAATAAAAATGAACCACGGGAAAAGGTTATAGCCTCCAATCGCCAACGACTGGAACAAATAGTCAAAAATACTAATGAGGAGGCTTTAGATGTTCTGACACCAGAACAAAAGAAAAATCTAGAAAAGCTCAAAGGTAAAAAATTCAACCTAGATCCGAAATCTTTACCATCTCCGGCTCCATAGGTGAGTTGAAATCCCTTATACTACAAGTTTTGGAATGACTAGAATTTACAACTTTTCTAGATTGCATTAGCTATGGTTGTGCAATCTTCCATGCACAATAGGCACTGTATACAAGTACATTTGTGCATATGGTTTACAGGAATTTTTATTTTTTGACATCGCAATCATAGTTTTTCTTTGAGCCTATCCTACCTTTGATTGGGAGTCCGTACTTTTCAAAGGACTTCCTTGATTTACCAATACCTTTGGGGATGGGCTTTCTTTGTCCTCAATCTTGACCGCATCTTTGGCGAATACAAAAGATAAAGATATAGTTGATTACCTAAATATAGCTGTAAATCATCCTATTTTTGAGAGGTTTATCTGTTAAATAAAACAATTACTAACTTAACTTATTTGACAAGATTCAATACAATTCATTAACAGGGAGTAAATAGATATGAAATTGTGGAACGAAGAAAAAGATATTAGCAAAGAAAACAAAACAAACAGCTTCTCAGACATCACAGAACTGCTGCAATTAGAGGGAGAAATGCAGCAACAATTATTTGAAAGAGCCAGAGAAGTCCGACATCTGCATGGGGGAGATGAAGTGATGCTACGGGGTGTCATAGAAATTTCCAACTATTGCCAAAAAAATTGCGATTATTGCGCCATGCGGGCAGCCAATCAAGGTTTAGAAAGATATCGATTTAGTGCCGAGGAAATTTTATCAATTGCCGAAGATATAAAAAATACTAATACTATCTCGACCATTTTTCTTCAATCTGGACAAGACCCTTTGTGTGATTCAGTACTTGAAGAAGTAATTCCAGAACTTAAAAAACTCAATTTGAATATTCTTTTATGTTTGGGACAAAGACCCAAAGAAGTGTATTTCAAATTCGCCGAACTAGGAGCAGATTCTTATATTCTCAAATTTGAAACTTCAGACCCAGAACTTTACAAAGAAATTGCTTATACACCTTTAGAAAAAAGACTGCAATGTATTAGCTGGTTGCAAGAAGCTGGTTTCAAAGTAGGAACTGGAAATATTGTTGGTTTACCCAAACAAACCTTAGATACGTTGGTGGAAGACATTCTACTTGCAATTCAACTCCAGCCAAATTTTGTCAGTTCTTCTCCCTTTATTCCTAATCAGGATACACCTTTAGAAAAATTGCCTTATGGGAATCTAAACCATACGTTGAATACGATGGCAATTTATCGTTTAGCACTACCATCTGCACTGATTCCTACGGTTAGCGCTCTAGAAAAGATTCACAAAGGGGGTCAGCTGATGGGACTGAATGCAGGAGCTAACGTACTCACTATTAATTTTACACCCACAAGATATCGGCGTAAATATCGCATTTACTCAGACAAGCGCTTTGTAGTTAGTTTAGAACATGCTCTCAAGACTATTGAAGAAGCAGGTTTGCGAGTCAGGATGCCATCTCAATAGATACAAAATCAATATCAATCAAAAATAATTAGGAGCAATGAGCCAAATAATACGGTCAAGAAAAACTGAACGGACTTTGCTTTGGGTTGTCTTAACCATTGTGGCAGCAATATTTGCAGTCTTTTTATATACATTTAACCCTTGGACAACTCAATGGAGAAATCACTCTTCTGACTGGGTGCAAATTACTTCAAAAAAATCTATTATCCATGTTGGTAGCAATGACTCTTTTGCCACAACTCAAGACGGTATAATGGCTGGTAAGCTGGTTTTAGATTTTTTGGAAAATAAGCAACCAGACTCCGGTAAAGCAGCAATTGAAATTTATAACAGAATCATTCCCAGAGAAAATTATGGTGGGGAGTATTCGGCTTTGCAGTGGTTCTGTGAATATCTTCTAGCTGGGGAGAAGGACAAGCAAAAATATTTATCTGACAAATTTGTTGCCAGCTTTTATGATTTTTTTGCGGAAAAGAATTTTGCTCGCTTAAAAGAGTACATAAAACGCAAATATAAACTGGAAACTTTTGCTGACCAAGATACACAAGTTGGTGAAAATCGCAAAGCTTTTCTAGAGGATTTCATTCTATTTAATAATCCCAGAAGAGAAGAATGGGAAAAAACCAGCAAAGTTATCAATTCCTTGAATTTAAAACCAGGACAAAGTATTGCTGATATTGGTAGTGGACCTGGTTATTATACCTTTAAATTTTCTCAATTGGTGGGTAAAAAAGGGCGCATATTTGCTATTGATACTGTACAAAAACACCTAAATTATGTCAATCAACTCAGTCAAAAGTACGGAATCAATAACGTCAAAACTGTGAAGACTGGAGGTGACACTATTGGCTTGGATGCGAATCAAGTAGACCTTGCTTTTATGTGTTCTCTTTACCATAACATTTATGGGATGTCTACAGATTATGACATTGATAATTTTGTTAACAGCATTAAAAATTCACTGAAAAAAAATGGCAAGTTAATTGTTGTCGATAATGGCTTGGTAAAAGATTCGGAACTGCCCTATCACGGTCCTTATATTGCCAAGGAATTGATTATCGCTCAACTGAAAAATTACGGCTTTAAATTCGTCAAAGATTATGCCTTTATTCCACAAAGGTACGTCTTAGTTTTCCAAAAGATTTAGGGATTTTGGAATTGAATTTAAATGAGGTTAGTTTCGGCATCAGACTTGCCTTGGCACTACCATAAATCACGAGTTAACTAACAATGGATTTCAGGACTATTGGGATGGGGGCAGCACTTGGTTCTGCTGCATCGTGGGCAGTTGGTTCAATCCTATTTAAACAATTAGGGGAACAGATTTCGCCTTTAGCGATGACTTTGGCTAAGGGGGGAGTAAGTGTTGTTTTGTTAGGTGCCACCCTCATTTTTACTGGTTACAATGGTATACAACAGCAGGCTTTATTACTACTAATATTTAGTGGACTTTTAGGTATTAGCTTAGGGGACAGTTTCTTTTTTGAAGCCCTGCAAGATTTAGGACCCCATGCCTTAGTATTACTGTTAATGGTGGGAGAAGTTTTAACTGTAATTTTAGCAGTAGTGTTTTTGGGTGAGACACCAACATTACTTGCATGGTTGGGTATTTTTTTAGTGGTGTTAGGAATTGCTGTTGTTTTGTCAGCAAAACTGTCAGGAGAAAAGCAAGCATCTGGGTGGAAAGGAATTGCTTTTGGGCTGTTGTCTGTATTGTGCATGTCGGTATCGATGATTGTTGCTAAAAAAGGTTTGGAATCAGTTTCAGCCATACAAGCAACTTTTATTCGCATGTTGTCTGGAACTACGGGAATGCTGCTTTTTGGTACATTTACCCAACGTTTGGGACGCTGGATGATTCCATTTCGTGACCCCAAGTTAATCTATTTTTTCTTGTTGTCAGTGTCCATTGTCACTTTTGGGGGATTTTGGCTTTCTTTAGTGGCAATTAAATATGTTGATGTGGCAATTGCTAACACATTAAGTTCCACAGAACCTCTATTTATTCTCCCCTTGGCGGCAATTTTTCTCAAAGAAAAAATTGTTTTTCGTTCTGTGTTAGGTACAGTTATGACATTAATAGGAATTGTTTTTCTCTGCATCAGTTAGTACATCATTATTCTATCTGAATTTGGCATTGCTGGATTAAAGGATGAATATGAGTGGGGTAGCTTATAAATATAGAAAACGGGCAGGGATGCTCGTTCCACAAGGCAAGATATCCATCCCACAAAATCATCAAAATCATGCCGCATTTATGCAACGTTCTAAATTTTTATCCAAGGAGAAATCAAAATGACAATTGCTGAAAATAGAATTACCAATCGCAAAGAATTACTAATTGCTAGGGCAAAAGAAAGAATTGAAGATTTACATAGACTGCAAAAGGCAGGATTAATTTGTAAGCATGGAGATTTTTTCCCTTCGGTGCATTATCCACCCATCACCATGTATTCTCCCATCACCGAAGAGGAATTATTTGAGGGTTATACTCTTCCAGAAGACGGATTATTTGATATTTATGCCCATATTCCATTTTGCCGTCAACGCTGTATTTTCTGTCATTATCCTGTGCAATTAGGAGAACGAGATCCAGAAAAAGACCAGTACCTTGACGCATTAGAAAAAGAAATGGATATCTATATGCGACGACTGGGGATAGACAAAATTAAAGCCAGGTCAATTCTGGTGGGGGGAGGAACACCAACTTATCTCACATTGGAACAATTAGATAGATTTTTGAATTTCTTTGTCCAACGGGTAGATTTATCAACTTGTACCCAGTTTAATTACGATGTAGATCCTGTAACTTTAATTGGTGCAGAAGGAAGAGAAAGATTACGTTTGATGCGGTCTTATGGTGTTGATCGTCTCACCATTGGTATTCAATCTTTGAATGAAGATATTCTCAAAAGAATGAACCGTCATCACGGTATAAAAGAGGCATTAGCATCAATTGAAAATGCTAAGGAATTTGGATATCAGGTCAATATTGAATTCATTTACGGCTATCCAGGAGAGACTTTGGATAACTGGATGGAAGTGATGGAACATGCTGTGTCTTTGGGAACAGAAGAAATTCAATTATATCGACTGAAAATTGAAGCTTATGGAGATTTTCAAGGACCAATTAAACGCTTGAGTGAAAGAGAGGAAAAAGGACAATATCAGCTACCAACTGTAGAAGAAACCTTAATGATGAAACAGTTGGCAATTGATATTCTCAATGAAAATGGCTATCACGAAAATCTCCGTCGGGTATTTACAAAAGAACGCAAACATTATTCACACTATGCAGATAACCAATGTTGTGGATTGCTAGACCAGTTAGGATTTGGTTTAACAGCCTTTAGCAGTCTCAGAAATAGATTTGTACTCAACACGCAGAATTTTGATGAATATTACTCTCAAATTGCTGCAGGTAAAATGCCTCTGAATCGGGGTATTACCAGAACTAAAGAAGAACAAATCAGCTGGGCAATTATTTTGCCTTTAAAAAATCGCTGTGTCTGGAAGAATTACTTTGAGAAAGTAACAGGGGGAGTATCCCTTAATCACGTCTTCCGCAACAAAATTGAGAAGCTAAAATCTTTTGGATTAATTACCGAAGATGAACAAAAAATTGAATTAACAAAACTCGGTGCCTTCTTTGCAGATGAAGTTGCACAACAATTTCATCACCCTAATTACATTCCCTTTTCCCGCGAACAGTATGAACACGGACCCTTATATCCTTATGATGATTGTGAATTCTAATAGATTTCTGTAATCTATCGGTTTTGAATTTAAGTACTTTCAAAAGCCCAGTTTTTTGAAAGCTGGGTTGATAAAATCATTTTTCCAAAAATCATTCACTCAAAATACGGTCATGAAAAATAAAAAGAAGAATTCAATTAGCACCAAAAAAAAACTGATAAATTTAGCATTGTGTTTGGGTGTTATCAGTATCGGTTTCACCATTAATTCCGATATTCTTGCACAACCGCTATATCCACGCTATGGTCTTTTTCAACCCTATACCAAACCTCGATATCCCTCTCGCAATCAAACAGGTAAGACTATTGCTGATGTTCTCACAAAAGATGCGAAATTTCGCAATTTTGTTGATGGCTTAGAACAAGCAAAATTGTTGGAGGAACTGAGAAAATCCTGTCCAAAAGAGCAACCCTATTGTTTAACAATTTTTGCTCCCAACGATGAGGCATTTAATAATCTACCTCGTGCTGTTTTCAATAAATATAACCAACCAGAAAATCGCAGCAAAATTTTGCAATATCACTTAGTTCAAGGTCGAATTACTAAAGAAGATGTAGATAGTGGTTCAAAAGTGACCATGGCAGGTCATCCCATCCAAATTACTGAGTCTTCTGAGGGTATTTATAAATTAAATACTGCAAATGGAAAACATCCATCAATCCTCACCAAAAATGGTGTAATTATTGAGATTGACCAAGTTCTCATACCTCCAGACTTGTAATTAACATTAAGTATCTGTAGGGTGCGTTATGACTTTAGTCTAACGCACCATCCTGTAAGAGACCTTTTATAAAGTAAATATTAAGTCTATGGATGTAGGGAGAAACCGGGTTTCTATGGGTGGAGTATCGAATCCGCATCCTACTTAGTCTCAAAGAAACCCGGTTTCTTGGGTCTTAAGGTTTACTTTATAAATAACCTCTAAATCCTTTGCTGGGTTACTTTGGTGCGTTACGCTACGCGATAACACACCCTACTGACTTTGGTGCGTTACGCTACGCGATAACACACCCTACTCACTCCTATTTAGCCAAGAGTGGGGTTAATTATTACTGCCAATTTCCTACAATCACAAATGGTGCCCAAAAATAAGGATGTTTATACTTTTCATTGTTGATTAAACTTAGTTGTGCTGCTTGTAATGCTTGTACTTTATTGATATTATTCTTTTTAGCATTTTTTAATTGTCGATAAAATTCACGCATCAATTCCGCAGTACTTTCATCCGCTACTGACCAAAGTGTGGCTAAGGTACTTCTAGCACCTGCACGCACTGCAACTCCTGCAAGTCCTAAAGCTGCACGTTTGTCTCCAATTGCTGTTTCACAAGCACTTAGTACTAGTAATTCAATTGATAAACTTTGGTTTAATTGGTTCTTTTGCAGCAAATTCTTTAAGTCTTTAACATTAATTCGATTATCCCAAACAAGAATAAAAGTATTTTCAACATCGGAACTAAACTTTCCATGGGTGGCTAAATGAATAATGGGAAAAGTAGCAGCATTAATTTCTTTTCTAATGGTTGGAGTAAGAAAACTTTGGTTGAGAATTACTTCTGATGAAAGTCCTAAATTTTGAATTTCTTCTAGTTCTAATTTGACATAAGGTAATCCTTCAAATCCTTGATGGGCTGGAAGGTCTTTTTGCAGTTCACTGAGTCCAGCAGTTAAGACTCTTAAATTTTGAATTTCAGTAATAGGTTTTGGTTTCACTAAGTCTAAACCAGGTGCTACAGCAACAGCATATTTTTCTATGAGGAATTTATTGTTTTTATCCAACAATACACTCATGGGGATATTCCGCAACTCGCCATCAAGTACAAATGCCAAGTTTTTAATTTGCTTATTAGCTGTTAATTCCTTCTCGAAAGGTTGAATTAACCAACTATATAATTCTTGATATAGACTTGCAGCTTTACTGTTGGGTTCAATCAGGGAACTTCTGACATCTTCAACTTTATCTTCTAGTTCTTTTTTGGTAATTTCGTGAATATGCAGTTTTAGAGGTTGATTGGGTAAGCTGAGAATAACGCCTAACTTTTCTGGCAAAATAATTGTGTAAAAAACAGCCGCTGTTGTGTCAATCTGATCAATGTTTTTGGGTTCTGCTTCGACACAGGCTTCTTGGAAAAAGTCATTTATTTCTGCTAACTGCAAAGATTGAATAACTTCACGGGCTTTACTGAGTAGGTTTTGGACTTTTTTTGGTGATTTTCCAGATTTTGTTAAAGAATCTGCATAGTCTAAATGTAATTGTACTAATTCTCGATATACAGGTTCAATGCTATCCCGAAAAGAATATTGTACCTCTGGATTAATAGCTACTAAATCACCCCGCAATGACTGTAAAGCATTATAGGCTTTGGTATAAGTAGAGATAGCATTTTCTGTCTTTCCTTGGGTTTTATATATTCGTCCTAACTGCCAGAAAAATTGATAGGCAATATCTGAATTTTCAAATGTAGAAGCTATACTCAAAGCCTGTTTAGTCAATTTTTCTGCTTGGGCTAAATTATGCTTTTTCCCTGGTAATTCATACAGCGCACCGCGATATCCTACAGCATAAGCTTCGGCAGATTTGTCCCCTAATTCTTTGGCTTGTGTTGCTGCTTGAATTAGGATTTTCTCTATTTCTTCAAAGGTAGGGATTTGAGAATTTTCTTGAATGGTAAAATTCTTATCTTGTTGTGCCAATTTAACTAAATTCTGGGCAAAATTTAGTTGTAAATAAATATTTGTACGACTGGGAACTAAACTACCTATTTCGGGCTTAATTTGTTTCCAGAATTTTTCTGCTTCCTGAAAATCCTCGCGCTTCAACAATAAATTTAGTTGGTTTAACTTTGCTTGCTGTTGTGTAATTGGTGAAGATGAAATATCGATTACTTGCTGATAAAGTTTTAAAGCTTTTTGCTCATCTTCTTCGCGGATACGCCGAACTTTTCTGGATTCTGATTTAGCTTGTATGGTGTTAGCTAAACTCAGATAATTCGCGGCTATTTCCTCTGAATCATTCAATTTGTTCGCCAGATGACTACTGGTTTCTAAAACTATTTCCGATTGGTTTATCTGACCGATATATCTTAAAGTTTTTCCCAGACTTCTCAATGCCAAAATGTTGGTGATTGAGGGAGATTCATTTTTATATAATTCCAATTTTTTCTGGAAATTATCTGTACTTAAACTACTTAATTCTTGACAATTTTTGACCTGAACTTGGTCTAATACTTCTAACACCACCTTACAAGCACGGGGATAAAAACCCATATCTTGCATAGTTTGTGCCTGGTTAATTTTACTCTGGGCTAATTTTTTTGGTGCGTCTATTTGAGTGTAAATTTGAGTAGCTTCTTGCCAAGTTTGAAGTGATTCATCTAAATTACCAGTTTCTCTTTGTAAATATCCCTTAATTTCTAATGCTTGTGCCAAGAGTTCTAAACTTTTTAATTCTTTTTTGCTCTCAACTTGAGGACGTAGTATTTTTAAACTGTCATTAATGGCTTGATTGGCTTGTTCCCATTTTCCTAATTGTTGATAACTCAAAGCTAGATTGCTCAACGCCATCCCTTGATTTAAACTATCTCCTTCCTGGGCAAAAATAGTTGCTGCTTGTTGCCAAATTACCGCTGCATCTGGAAATTCACCTTGACGATATAATTCCATTGCTTTATAGCTTAATCCTTGCCCATCTGCCTGAGTTTGTGCCACCCTAGTTGGTAAAGACACCTTTGCTAATACAGGTGTAACGGTAAAAAAAATAAACAACAATACTGCAATAAATAAGGATTGCTTTTGATATATCCTTTTACAGATATTTGATATTTTTTTGATAAAATTGAGGCATTTATTAAACACTTTTCCTCCCTCTTTAAATTGCAATTAAATTGATTACTTATAAACCGGGTTTCTTTGAGACTAAGCAATACCAATTCACGAAAATATTGATACATATGTAGGGGCGCAATGCTTGCGCCCAAATCCATAATTTGTATCACCAATAAAGTGAATTAACCCCCTGAACAAATAGCAGATTTTTGGCGGATGCGTTGAACATTAATGTCCTTCGGGTCGTATGCGGTGAGGACAACTTCCCCTTTTTCATTAAATACCCATCCTTGAGCAGGTACAATTCGCCTTTCAGTAGAATTGCTGAATTGAGACGTATTACTTTTATTGCTAGAATTACCTGTACTGGGAACGGGATTCACCAAATCGACTCGCACCGTACTACTGCTGGGGGGTTGATTGGGATTTGTCGGTAAACCACCCCGACCAACTTGGACAAATTCGCTACCGACACCTTGCTTACAGACATTTTGGGCTATTTGGTCCTTGGGGTCTGTAACACTTTCTGGTAATTCCACTAATCCCTTGCTGGGATCAACATCTGGGGTGGTAAGCGTCACAATGCCAGATACGCCAAATTCTGAACTGGCATCGATGTCATTCGTACCATTTCCTGGAATTGCTCTTCGTTCCTCTAGCCCCAGGATTCCCTCAGTGGTAATATTGATCTCTCCTCCTCGTCCTTTCTGTGCCTTGGCAATAATATCATTGCCATCTCCTTGTGAAGGAAAAGCAACTACAAATCCTGCATCGATGTTGATATTGCCACCATTACCAGCCCCTTGATTGCTAGCCGCAGTTGCAGATATTTGACTATTACGCCGCAATAGCAATAAATCTCTGATATTTAAATCTATATTCCCCCCTGAAGCGGTGCTACTTTCTGCTTTGATTTCTCCCCTGTCTAAGGTGAGATTACCCGCAATCAGTTCTATATTTCCAGCCTCACCCGTACCGTCACTGGTTGCGGAAATGATTCCACCATCTTTGATTGTTACTTGTCTGGGGTCGATAAAAATACTACCACCGTCTCCAGTGGAACCAGGGGCTGTGTTAGCAAAGATACCGCTTTGGGAACTGACTGGGTCAATTGTAAACTCTACGTCGTCTTTTGGGAATTTTTCATTTAATAATTGAATCCTCTCAGAATAAGTAGGGTCACTACCTGATATTTGAATGCGATCGCTTACGTTGATGTTAATGTTACGAGCATCACCACCACTAAAGGTAGTAGTGAGAATTTGTCCACCACCTGTCAAGTCTAGGGTATTTGCATTAACCGTAATATTACCACCAGGAGAGTTGCTACGGCTACGGGCACTTAAAACCCCACCATCGGTTATTTGTAATTTAGAGGTGGTGACATTGATTTCTCCTCCCTCTCCATTTGCTGTCGTTTCTGTGTTTGTAAACAAACCACTGGAAAAGCCACCTACGCTACCATCCTCAAGTAATGGTAATGGAGCAACTCCAGAGATGATAACAGAATCTGTTGCATTGACGAAGATATTACCTGCATTCCCATTTCCCCTGGTTTGGGCTATCAGTTCAGAACCACCACTGAGGGACAAATTTCTGGTTGTTACCTTAATTTCACCCCCTTTACCCACACCTCCAATTTCTACTGTACTAAAGATCGAACTGGCACCGGTGAATGCAATATTTCCATTTTCTGCTTGAAGAGTTACCTTACCAGCATCTCCTCTACGCTGAGTAGAAGTGTCTATTTTAGAACTATTTGCCAGGGAAATACTATCAACCGCATCAATTGAGATATCCCCTGCATTAATTAACTCATCAACAGCACCCTCAACACTCTGATTGGTAGTACTTAAAGTAGAACCATTTAACCAAACTACTCTGGGAGAAGAAGTTTCGCCAGAGACTTCCGATTTACCAATTAATATTCGCCCAACTTGCCCATCACTGGAAATTGTACTTTGATTGATTGCAACTTGGTCGCGGGCATTCAATATAATATCTCCTGCAAATCCTGTGCCAGAATTAGTGCTACTTAGTCGAGAATTATTCAGCAAGATAGAACCATTTTTGGCGTTGATATTAATCTCACTAAATAAATCTGTGCTTTCATCATTACTTGTACTTGTAGTGGAAATAGAACTATCACTGATATTAACTGAATTATTGTTTGATGTTATAAAAACACGTCCTGCAAATCCTTCACTGGAAATCTTGCTTTGGTTTGTTAAGGAAATTTGGTCACGAGCATTTAGTGTGATGTCTCCTGCAAAGCGATCAGTATTGTTAGTATTGTTAGTACTGAACAATTGAGCGCTATTGTCTAAAAAGATAGAACCTGCCTGAGAAGTGATGCGAATATTACCAGCATTTCCACTGGCATCTTGCTCAACATCAGTAAAAATACCACTAGTGTTTCCTTCTTGGTTACGACCAGAAATGATGACATTTTCTTGAGTGGTTATAGTGATGTTACCACCATTTCCTTGCCCAGGTTGGGGATTATTTTCTTCTGAACCATTAACACCAGATTGCAGTTGTGCGCCATTAAGCATGGAAACCGAGCCTGCATTAATACTGATGTCACCTGCTTGACCATTCTTAGCTCCTGCTCGCACGTTACTAAAGAATCTAGTGTTATTCAATTCGACAGAGCCACTAGCTTCTAAAGAAATACCACCAGCTGTGCCAGAACCAAAGGTACTGGAACTTAAATCCGCTTCGTTAACCACAATTTGGGCAGCAGCAATGTTGATTTCACCTGCATTTTTGTCTGGTGCGGTGCTGTTGTTGTTATTCAACTCGGTGGTCGCACCTTCAATTCGCACCTGTGCTGGTAAAAATGATTGTGCATCATCACCAATTACAATTCGTCCTTGATTTCCTCTAGCAAATATTGTTGTACCACCTGTGATGGCAATTTGATCACGGGCATTTAATCTAATATCTCCTGCAAATCCCGTGCCTTTATTAGTGCTAGTTAGTCGAGAATTATTCAGCAAAATGGAACCATTTTCGGCTTTGATATTAATCTCGCTAAATGAATCTGTGTTCTCATTTTCACTTGTAGTGGAAATCTTACTGTCACTGATACTAACTGAATTATTATTTGATATTAGAAAAACACGTCCTGATAATCCATTGCTTTCAATATTGCTTTGGTTTATTAAGGAAATTTCGTCCCGGGCTTCTAATAACATATTTCCCGCAGAGCCTTTGCCTTCATTAGTGCTAATTAATCGAGAATTATTCAGCAAAATAGAACCATTAGAGGCATCAATACTAATCAGACTACTAAATAATAAATCTGTATTTGTGTTCCCATCATCCCTTTTAGTGGAAATAGAACTGTCAGTGACATTAACTGAATTATTATTTGATATTAGAAGAATCCTTCCTGATAATCCATTACTTTCAATATTGCTTTGGTTTAAAGATAGTTCATCGCGGGCATCTAGTAATATATTTCCTGCAGATCCCGTGCCTTGATTAGTGCTACTTAGTCGAGAATTATTCAGCAAAATAGAACCATTTGGGGCATTGAAAATTATATTGCCTGCAAATCCAGTACTAGTGTTAACAGTCTCAATATCTCCCTGATTGATAAAAATGGAACCTTGCGAAGTTGTGAGATTAATACTTCCTGCATTTACATCTCCAGCAGCAAAAGAATCAGCTTGCAGGAAAGAACCATCTATTGAAATATCATCAGTAGTCGTAATTTGGATAGTGCCAGCATTTCCTTGTCCCTCACTACTGACTTGTATTTGAGCACCATCACTCAAAGAAAAAGTCCGTGCATCAATAGTAATATTTGCCCCATTGCCTATAGCATTTTGTCCTACAATACTGGCAATTCCAAGATTGCTACTAGAAGATAGGGAAACAGAATCTGTTGCTTTTATCGTCACATTTCCTGCATTTCCTTCTCCATTGGTAGCAGAGGTTATTAAAAAATTGCCACTCCCTTCTAGTGAATCTGTGTTAATCAGAATATTTCCAGCATTACCCTTGGCTGTACTTCCTGTTAAAAAATCACCAGTCACATTAATAATACCAGTGATGGAGGCTTCTCCAATCACACGTGTTCTATCTGTTGCATTAATTACTATATCTCCACCCTGAGCGCTTGGTATATCTACACCTGGTAAAATTCCAGCTAAAAAGCCACTTCCCCCAAGCAAATCCACATTTCTAGCATTGACTACAATATCACCTCCACCACTGCTCCGTACATCTACGAAGACAAAATTATTAAATATTACATTCCCCCGCGCTACACCTTCAGGAAAACTCAAGCTACCATCATTACCAATCTCCACCGTTCCCGGTGCTGTTAACCCTCCAATTTCTACCCTTCCCCCAGGTGCTGCAATTATCCCACCATTCAAGTTAACATCACCCCCTACCAGTCCCAAGGTGTTCCCAGATGGTACCCCAAGCACAGTTGATTGAGTCCTCATACTCCCCGGATTATCCCGAAACCGCAACCCAATGGGAGTATTTATGGTTAACAATGGTGGTACTGCACTATTACTAGCGCTAAATTCAAAGCCGTTGTCAAATACCAGGCTATCTGCTGTACTCGCAAAAAACGAACCACCCACATCTAAACGAGCATTGGGTCCAAAATTAATTCCTCTAGGGTTAATTAAAAAGAGGTTAGCGTTACCTAATGTATTAGTTCCAGGTACTATAACACCCAGAGTTCCCAAAATATTAGAAGGATTTCCTCCCGTGACGCGAGTGAGAATATTGTTAATTTCTGGGGGGTTGGAAAAATATACTCTACTTCCTTCTCCCACATTAAATTCCTGAAAACTGTGGAAGAGATTTCCCCCACGAGTTGTACCACCGTCAATTCTGTCAATCAGAATATTTCCAATCGAAACATTACGAGTAACTTGAGTTCCTACGGTGTTATCTTCGCGTAGTTGTGCTTTCACCTTAGCTACGGGTGCAAAAGCTACTAGGGTAGTTATGGGTAAACCAAGGTAAAACAGAGATTGTAAAACGGATTTCATCAGCTATTCCTCCAATCCAAAAATTCAAAATGTTGTTTGTTTATTCACATTTAGCATCGCTGTCACAAACCGGATTTTTTGTAAATATTGACCTGTCAAAATTCTCTTTTTTCGTTTATAAACCCGGTTTCTCTGTGCTTGAAAAGAATGTTAAAAAGGACTGTAATTTACTGAGAAATAAAACCCATCTTCTTGTAAAGTTCTATTGTCACCATCATCACCTACATCTGTTAAAGGTATGCCATAGTCAAGACGAGCAGTAAATTGATTCCCCATTTGCCATTGCAATCCCATACCCACACCTACTAAAGTATTAGGATCGGGATTACCACCAGCAGTATTCCAAGCAACACCAAAATCAAGAAAGGGTACTACCTGCAACAGTCCTTGTACTTCTTTGACTCGCAAGACGGGAATTCTAACTTCTGCGGAAGTAAAAAAGCCATTATCTGTCAATAGAGAATCCTGACGATAACCACGAACGCTCTGCAAACCCCCTAAGCCAAATTGCTCTAAAGGTACAAGTCTTCTGGTAGACAGTTGCATATCAGAGCGCAATACAAACAAGGTATCCTCTGCTAATAGTCGCACATACTGTCCTTGTCCGCGCCAAGAGAAAAACCGACCATCAGGTGCTTCATCGTTCACCGTAGCATCAAATAAGTCCAAGCCGATATTAAATTGAGAACGTAATGCTAAAACCTGTTTCGGACTGCGCTGGGTATATTCTTGAAAAAATCGCAATGCAGAAATGCGGGTTTCTCCATCCTCGTCTGCACCCAGTGACAGGGGAAAATCGAATCCCTGCAGTTTAGTTTTACTTTCTTGACGAGAAAAAGTTAAGCCAAGGGCTAATTCCCGGGTGGGAGTTCGCAAGATTGGCTGACGATAACCTATGTCTATATAAAAGGAATCTCCTGTAATATCGATGCGGTCAAAGGGAGGTTCAACCACTTCTGTATCAGTGATCCCACCAGCTAAAGTCAGGGTTCCATTACGGGGATTTAAGGGGATAGTATAATTCAGGTCATAGGCATTACTACCATCGGTATTGGTATATTTAAAATCTAAGTTATCACCAAATCCCAGTAAATTCCCTTCGTTAATACGCACACCCCGGCGAAAACTTCCTACACTGGGAGCGCGACCATTATCGGCAAATAATTCTGTTTTAAAGGAATCTGCTTCTTTTACCTTGATTTCCAGTAAACTTTTTTCTGGACGGGAACCTGCTGATAATTCGGCAGAGATATTTTCAATTAAAGGGTCTAATTGTAACAATTGCAACGCTTCCACCAACTGGTTGCGATTCAAAGGTGTGGAAGCACCCAGCTTAATCCGACTCCTGACATAACTCCGCTTTAAGCGTCGAGTTCCTGTGACTTTGATATCCTCAATTCCACCTTCGACAATCTCAACTTTGATGACTGCTTCCTCTTTTGCTAAGGTTTGGTCAGCGGGAATTACCGCACCAGAATTGATATATCCTGCATCGACATAGAGCTGAGTGATTACTGTCTCAACTTGGACTAACTCTGCAAAAGAAATTGGTCGGTTAATAAATTGAGCGGTTTCTTCCCTCAACTTTTCGTCACTAAAGGCTGTATTACCCTCAAACTCAAACTTAATAATAGTTATAGTTCCAGGAATATCAAGACCTGGTGTCTCAGGAACAGGGGTTGGAGTTATTTCCAGAGGAGTTTCTTTTGATGGTTGGGGAGTAGGGGGTTGCTGTTCTGGTGGAATGGGAGTTGTTCGATTAGAACCTTGAGAAATTATTAAATTTTCTGGAATATTAGAACTATTTATTGTAATTGTAGAGGTTATTTTAGATTCTATTGTAAAGTTTTTGTATGGACTATGCCAATTTTTTTGTAAATTTTTTGTCAAGTTTTTTGTTAAAAAGGATATAGTTTTAGACTGGAATTGTGTCGTCGAATCCTGGATATTAGACCTTTTGTAAAAGTATTTTGACGATGCTGTTTGCGTCAATTCTTGTTCACTGTTGTTCCTGTTCCCCATTCCCTGTTTCCCCCTCCCGACTTCTGCAAGAAGTCTATTGACTTCAGAGGAAATAGGATGAGTCTTTAGTTCTATTTCTGATAAGTCTTTTGCATCCGCTTGACAACACCAAAAACTGAACAAAATTTGCAATATAAATGCCCTGCATCGATAATCTTGAACATACCTCAAATGCCATCCCCGTATCATTATCGCTTCCACTCCTGAATCAAACTTGGCACAACTTCTGGGGTTTGCTACCTACGTGCATATTCAGTAAAGTTACTTGTATTAAATCTTATGTACCATAGTTGTATTTGTTAATCATGGCAATCATAATAAAAATTAACTTAATAACAATTCAGCTGTATATAGCAATCCGCTTTGCTTGAAGGTAAGTAAATAACTGCTTAATTGCTTGTTATGCAATAAGTAGGTGGGTACAAAGCGAACTAATTAGGGTCGTCATTTGTCATTAGTAAAGGTTTCACTCTTTATTTACGTTTCGTAACATAGTTGTGTTTATTTCCGCTTACTTATTTACTGTTTTCATCTTTTGAAAAAATAAAATAGGAGTTCTGTAGTAATTTAATTCCCAAAAATATGTCAAAATAGAATTGTAAAGTAATCATATAGCAGGGTAGCGAATGTGTAAAATAATACAAATATTTTTTAACTATTGAAGTATAGTTTTATTTCTCCATTAAAATTTTAAGTTTATTAACAAAAATGACTTACACAAATGGGAAGACAAATAATACATTACTTGATGGACGTTACACAATTCTCAGAGAATTAGGACAAGGTGGTTTTGGAGTTACTTATCTAGCATTGGATAATAGTGGGGAAAATTCCTATTGTGCTATCAAAAAGCTGAATCCTCTATATGCGGATGTGAAAGCAGCAAAAAAGTTATTTCACAGAGAAGCGAAAATCCTGGAAACTCTGCAAAATACTCACCAAATACCTCAATTTATCGACTATTTTGAAGCAGAAGATACTCTCTATATAGTTGAGGAATATGTTGAAGGTGTTCCTTTAACTAAAATGATGGCAGAGAAATGGTCAAGAAAAGATGTGATTTATTTTTTGCAACAAATACTGTCAATATTAAGCATTATTCATCAACAAAATATTGTTCATCGAGATATTAATCCTTCTAATATTATTAAAAGGGAAGGAAGTAATCAGTTTGTATTAATTGATTTTGGTGCAGTTAAGCAATTAGAACATAAATTACCTCATCCTCAGTATCCGCAAATTGGCTCAACATTAATTATCACCAAGGGATATAGTCCTCCGGAACAAATGGAAGGGAAGGTAGGATTTTTCAGTGATATATATGCTTTGGGAATTACAGCAATTCAACTGTTGACCGGAATATATCCAACTGCTTTAAAAAGAGATGAAAATGGTAATGTTATATTACCTGGTTTGGATGAATGGTTGACTAAAATTTTACAAAAAATGGTGTCTTCTCAGGCAGAAGAACGCTATCAGTATGTAAATGAAGTTCTCAACGATTTAACAACAACAGAAATTAGTAGTACTGAAAAATCCAAATTATCAAAAAATAATAAAAATAATAAAAATAATAAAAATAATCATAAAAGTAATTATTTAAGAGAAAATTTAAAGTATGTACGAATACTGCTAATAGTATTTGTTACTATTGCTAGTATTACGGCAGTTATAGAGTGGACTAATCCATTTATTAGACCATTATATTATTTGTATCAAGGAGATAAATATTTAGATAAATGGCAAGCAGAAAATGCTTTATTTGAATTTGACAAAGTCATAAAAATACAACCTAAATCTGTTAAAGCTTGGAAAGGAAGAGGTGATGCTCTGTTTGTTTTAGGGCAGCATTTAGGGGCTTTAGATTCCTATAAAAAGGCGATAGAGTTACAACCTCAAGATATTAAAATTCGTACTAAAATATTAATTAATAAAGGTAAGATACTATATTACCAACGTAAATATGAGAAAGCATTAGAAAACTATGAAAAAGTTTTGGTTATTGAACCAGAGCAGGTTGAGGCTTGGAGTGGTAAAGGTTTAGCTCAATTGGGTTTGGGTAAAGATGCAGAAGCAAAAATATCTTTTAATAAAGTCAGGAGTATAAAACCTAACGACCCAAAAATTTGGCAGGAGATAGCCCAGCCTATTGAAAAGTTAGAGGGATCGAAAGCAGCAAAAGAATACTATGAAAACGCTTTGACAGCCTATAGGTCTGTTCTTAACCAAAAACCCAAAGATGTTATATCTTGGACTGACCAAGGAGCTGTATTACTGAAATTGAAGCGTCCTCAAGAAGCATTGGATTCTTTTAAAAAAGCTCTGACAATAGAGGAAAATTTCCATGAAGCTTTAGTTGGAAAAGGTAATGCGCTAGCAGATTTACAAAAGTATGAAGATGCGGTATCAGCCTTTGATTCAGCTCTTCAAACCCGTCCCCAAGCTTACCTAGTTTGGTATAATCGGGGTTTTTTAATGCTCAGAAATATCAACAACTATGAGGAAGCGTTAAAGTCATTTAAGAAATCGATTGAATACAGAAGTGATTTTTATCAAGGTTGGGTTGGTAAAGGATTAGCATTATTGCAAATAAAAGATAAGAAAGGGAATTTAAATGAAGCATTGGCTGCTTTTGATAGAGCTAAAGACATAAATCCAAATGACCCTGATATTTGGATTTACCGATCACAGGTTTTAAAACAATTGGGAAAAATCAAAGAAGCACAGGAATCAGAACAGAAAGCAAAGAAACTGCGATTATCTGTAAAATGACCGTGTTGCTGATTAAAAGTATGAATTACTACTGCAAATTTTAGATGAAAATTACTGCGCTGTTCCATCAAAGAAGAATTGTAGTTGCTGATTTAAGGAAATGCCAAAAAATAAATAAATTATCCCAATTGTAGGGGCGCAATGCTTGCACCCTGAATATGGGATATTTTAAAAATTGCAAGTCCCTAAAAACTTGGGATTGCTGATTTTAAGTATGAAATTCAAAAATCTTCTAACTTGCACCAGATGATGATTGCGGTTTTCAGTTGAGTAGGGTCAGCAATACCCAACTTACCTTACTACCTTACATATTACACCATTTTCAACAAAAGTAAAGAAACAAGGTTTGTGACATCCTCCCCCACCATAATCTTTGATTTGGTGGGGGTTTCCCCAAATCACTTTGAAGATTTCCTGGTTGTTCTCTTGCGAGATTTCGCCACTTGCCTAGACTGACCTTTGTCAGCCCCCGGTAGATCGACTGCACAGGCTGTTTGGCTTCCCGTCTGCCCAACGGTACTAATAAACACACCGGAATGCACCTGGGTTAAAAACCTCTGATGCTGATAGCGCTTACCTGTTGATTTTGGTGTGCAAGCTGATATTATAACTACAACAAGTATACTTGATGTAATAACTTGCAACAATGCCAGAAACCGGGTTTCTGAAGATTATTGACCTGTCAAATCCTAGATTTTGCTTGAGAAACCTAGTCTATACTTGCCCTTGAATAGTGCAAATTGTTAGCTTGATTCTACAAATGCTGAACATACAAAGTATTGATAGCTGGATTACAACTCCTAAAGCGAATCCCCAAGCCGATTTACGTTTATTTTGCTTTCCCTATGCTGGAGGAAGTTCAATAATTTTTCGTCGTTGGTTAGACAAAGTTCCAGGCAATATAGAAATTTGTCCTATAGAACTTCCTGGTAGAGGAACCAAAATAAAACTGGCTCCATTGAATAAATTAGAGCTAATTGTTGAAGCTTTAGCATTACAAATTCAACCATATTTAGACAAGCCATTTGCTTTTTTTGGTCATAGTATGGGTGGGTTGATAAGTTTTGAATTAGTGCGTCTACTTCGCAAAAAATATAGTATGATGCCAAATCACCTGTTTATATCTGCTCGTTGCGCTCCCCAAATACCAAACTCAGAACCGCCAATTCATGCTCTTCCAGAATCTGATTTTATTGCTGAATTACGTCGTTATAATGGTACACCAGAGGCAGTATTAGAAAATCAAGAATTAATGCAATTATTTATGCCTATATTGCGAGCAGATTTTGCAGTTTTAGAAAGCTATATATATCATCCTGCGCCACCTTTAGAATGTCCTATTTCTGTTTTTGGTGCTTTAGAAGATCATAAGGTTTCTGTGGAAAAATTAGAAGCTTGGCGAGAACAAACTAATAGTTATTTTTCGTTAGATATGTTGTCTGGAGACCATTTCTTTATTAATGATTCTTACCCATTATTAATTGAAAAAATTTCGGAAAAAGTGAAAAAATAATTTAATTGTAAAATATCATTTTTTGTTGTTATTTGGTGTTGTTTAATATAAGTATAAATTTGGATTTATCTGACAATTTTACCCGAAATTAATTCATATTTTTTACCATGATAAACAAGACCAAAAAACCGGGTTGATAAACGCAATATTTAGGTTTTCGCTATTATAGGAATCCGGTTTGATTTCTGAATTTACTTGTAGGGGGAGGGAACTCTTAACAGGGAACAGGGAATAGAAAGTGTACTGAGTTCTGTAATCGCAAAGCGCAGGCTATGTTAACAAAAATCAAATAGTAATCCTATAGTCATTATCAATAAACCTGGTTTTTTGCAATTTGGATTAAGTTGACAACTTTCATCCTAGATTAAGAGTAAATAGGTAGGTAAATAATATGGGAGAGGCAAAGCGTAGAAAGAAAATAGATCCGAATTATGGGAAACCTCCAAAATATCCGATAGATAATGACTTATTTAAACGAAAGTCACCCTGATTACAAACAAGCACTTTTGGTCAAGGAAAAGGCTTATCCTGATAAAAGTCTAGTCAAGCTAGTGTTCTGTCCCATTAGTTTTGATGGCTAGTTTTATAGTCATATTTATATGACTTTGACTATTAGACTGGGACTTATAGTCCCATGTGGGTGTGATGGAAACCCCATCATATTTTATGGGACAAACCACTAGTACGATTAGACCTTGAAGATGGTAGTCATTTAGTGGGTGCAGTCTGGGTATTTTTAAATTCATCAAGGGATCAACTTTACACGCAAGCAGCTTGGATATCTTCTAACCCGACAGAAAACAAGGTTTACCACCTGCCAAAACATATATCCAGACAAATTGCATTGGATGTCAAGAAAGAAATAGAAGCATCTCAAATCGTTTTAAGATATGAATCATAAATCAAAATGTCAATAAACATCAAAAGTAAAAAGATGGTCACAAATTACTCCCTTGGCTACTCACACTATTAAGAAAAAATGGGATTTTTAAGTGCTGCTTAAACATGGATGATAACAGTATTCAATTAAAATTAGGATATGTATTTTTACCAATTATTTTTATTAGTATCTTCACACCCAGTAATTTAAAGGCACAAACCAACAGTCCCAAACCTTCAGAATCGGGAATATCACCACAAGATATACTTCCTCCCAGTCCCCAACCTGCACCAATTCCAGATACTCCTCCTTCTCCACTTCCATCCCCGGAAGATGTCTTACCATCTCCTTTCCAAGTTCTACCAGAGGAAATCCCCGGTACAGACACAATTAATGTTACCGAGTTTGAATTTACGGGCAATACCCTGTTTACCTCCGCAGAATTAACTAAGCATATTAGTCAGAAATTTATCAAAAATACTCTTCCCCAAACCTTCTCATTACAAGAACTCCTGAAAATTGCAACTGAGGTAGCTGCTTTCTATTCCCAACGGGGATATAGTACTTCTGGGGCAATTATTTCCATTCCCGAAACCACCCGTCAGCAGCAAGCTGGAGTGGTAAAAATTAAAGTAATTGAAGGTAAATTAGAAAACATTATTATTACAGGTTTCCAACGACTGAAGCGCAACTATGTGCGATCGCGTCTGGGGGTTGATTTAGATCAGCCTTTAAATGTCAACCGCTTGCAAGAAAAGTTACAATTACTTAGTCTCGATCCCCTAATTGAAAATATATCTGCCCGATTGAGTGCTGGTTCTCGTGTTGATTTAAGTGTACTGGAAGTGGAGTTTAAGGAAGCATTTTCTTTTAGTACTAATGTTACCCTTGATAATAGCCGTTCTCCCAGTGTAGGTAGTTTTCAAAGACAATTAGTGGTAAGGGAAGGTAATGTCTTAGGATTGGGAGATACTGTGAATATTCGTTATAGGAATACTGATGGTAGTAATGGCTTAGATATTAGCTATAGCTTACCTGTGAATTCCCAAAATGGAAGTTTGAATTTCAGGTTTAACACCACTGACAATAATGTGATTGAACCCCCATTTAATGAGTTAGATATTGAATCGGAGTCTAAATCCTACGAAATTACCTTCCGTCAACCCACAATGCGTAAAATTAGGGGACGGAGTTTTCAAGAATTTGCCCTTGGTGTCACTGCTTCCTTACGGGATAGTAAATCTTTAGTATTCAATGAACCTTTTCCCCTTTCTCCTGGTGCGAATAGTGATGGTAAAACTCGATTATTTGCTTTGCGATTTTTTCAAGATTGGACAAAGCAAAATGTTAGGGAAGTAATCGCTTTTCGTTCCCAATTTAGCATAGGATTGGATGCTTTTGATGCAACTATTAATGAACCAATTCCCGAAACTGGAGAATTTGTTCCCGATAGCCGTTTTTTTGCTTGGCAAGGACAGGCACAATGGGTAAGAATTTTAGCACCAAATAGTGTGTTATTATTGCGTGCTAACGCTCAAATTGCAGACAAAGGATTGTTATCTTCAGAACAATTTGCCATTGGGGGATTGGGTAGCGTGCGGGGTTATCGTCAGAATCAACTACTCAGTGATAACGGCTTTTTTGCTTCCGCAGAAGTGCAATTACCCATTCTCCGCACTGGTAATAGTAATTTACCCAATCGGGGAGGAGTATTACAAATAATTCCCTTTTTTGATGTGGGTACGGCTTGGAATAATTCCGGTATTGCAAATCCAAATCCCAGCACTTTGGTATCTTTAGGAATGGGATTACAGTGGCGACATAATAATAATTTTATTGCCCGTTTAGACTGGGGTATTCCCTTAGTTTCTGCAAATTCGCGGGATAGAACATGGCAAGAAAATGGTTTGCTGTTTTCATTGCAGTGGAATCCGTTTTGATAGGGAATAGGGAATAGGTAACAGGGAATAGTCAAGAGGACATTTTTATGAAAATTGGGAATAAAAAAAATGTATATCGAATCTTGATACTGTTTGTTTTGGGTGTGTTTTTGACTGTAGGTATATCACCAGTATTTTCTCAAACTCCTCCTTTTTTACCCATTTATCATCAGGTTAAAAGTCAGATAATTGCCCAAGCCAAAAACTCAGCACCACAATTAGTACAAGCAGGGAAAAATCATTACGATGCTGGACAATATCAACAAGCAGTAAATAAATTAAAGCAAGCTGTAGAGAGGTTCGCTAGCCAAGAAGATAAACTCAATCAAGCCATAACATTGAGTAATTTATCTTTAGCTTATCAACAATTGGGAGAATGGCAAGCAGCAGAAATTAGTATTACTAAAAGTTTAGAAATTTTAGATTTTAAACCCCAAACTCAACTCACAGGAAAAATTCCCCAACCCTCACACCAAAATTTACAAATCCTAGCACCAGTACTTGATATCTACGGACGACTTTTGTATATGCGTTCCCAACCAGCAACGGCATTGAAATCCTGGGAACTTACTGCCAATATCTACGAGAAACTAGGGAAGCCAGAGAAAAAAATTGGTAGCCAAATTAACCAGGTTCGGGCAATGCAAGCTTTGGGACTCTACCAACAAGCAAGAAATACTATACAACAGATGCAACAAAACCTGAATAACTTACCAGCACCTTTAAAACTCCAAGGTTTGCTGAGTCTGGGTGATGTGCTTCGTGCTGTGGGAAATTTACCAGCTTCCCGTGAATTCTTAGAGAAAAGCATTACTATAGCGCAACAATTAAAATCTCCCCCAGACTTGGGTGCAGCTTGGCTGAGTTTGGGAAATACCTTTTATGCTTTGGGAAATTTAGAGAGCGATCGCCGCTTGGGAGTCAGTAAAGGTGATATCATACCTTGGCAATGTCATGTTACCACACTGCCCAAAGAAGCGTTAACTTTTTATAAGCAAGCTGATAATGCCTATCAGCAAGTGACGCAGACATTATCTAACAACTCATCCCTAGGAACCAAAGCACAGCTAAATCGTCTCAATTTGCTCACGGATAGGGGTGAATTTACTACTGCATTGCAAGTTTGGAAAGATATTAACCTATCTCAGTTGTCCTTAAGTCGGATGAAAGTCTATGGTGAGATTAATTTAGCTCGTAATTTGTCATGTCTACGTCAGCAAGCAAATATTTCTCAGCAAGTTCCTTCCTGGCAGGAAATTGATAACCTGTTAAACAAAGCAGTAGAGGGTGCTGCAATATTGGCAGATAATAACGCTAAGTCTTATGCTATTGGTAATCGTGGTAGTTTATACGAGTATTTGGCTGGGGAAAATTTATCTGATTCCCAAACCCTGAAAACTGCCCAAAAGTTGACTCAAGCAGCTTTGTTACTGGCTCAACCATCGGAATCACCGACTATTGCCTATCAATGGCAATGGCAGCTAGGAAGGCTATTTAAGCTTGAGAAAAACAGAGAAAAAGCAATTTCCGCTTATCAGGATGCAGTTATAACTTTAACTTCAGTCAGGGGTGATTTACTGAATATTAATTCCGATGTCCAATTTTCCTTTCGAGATAATGTTGAGCCAGTTTACCGACAACTGGTAGATTTATTATTAAAAAGGGAAGGAAATGCTGCTGTACCGGAAAAAAATCTGGTTGCAGCTATTAATTTAATTGACTCTTTGCAACTTGCAGAATTAGAAAATTTTCTCCGTTGTCATCTTGACTCATTAGCACGAGATAACCGCAGCATTACTCAGCAAATAGAACAGAAAGCAGCATTTATCTATCCCATCATTTTAAAAGATAGATTAGAACTTATTTTTAAATTACCAGGACACCCTTTAAAGCACTATGTTAATCGAGTACAAAGGACTGTGGTTCAAAAGACAGTCCAACAACTGCGAAAAGCCATTGTCAGACGCAATCCAGAAAGGTTTAGAGAGCATTCCCAAACTATTTATCAATGGTTAATTAAACCCCTAGAAGTTGAATTAAAAACAATCAATGACATTGAAAACTTAGTGTTTGTCCTCGATGCCGAATTACGTAATATTCCTATGGCAGTTTTATATGATAAAGAAGCCAATGAATACCTGGTTGAGAAAAAATATGCTTTGGCTGTTCTACCAAATTCACAACTTTTTGACCTCTGGAATTCGCAGTTAAATTTAAATATTTTAGCCGCAGGAATTAGCGAAGAAGTGGAAGTAAAAAATCATAAATTTGCAGCAATTAACGCCAAAGATGAATTAAACGAAATTGCTGATATAGCATCTACTGAAACTCTATTAAATACTCAATTTAACAAAAAAAATCTCCAGCAAAAACTACGGAAACAAAACTTTTCTGTAGTTCATTTAGCTACTCACGGTAATTTTAGTTCCAACCCCGAAGAAACCTATATTCTTACCTATGATGAACTTTTAAAACCCAATGATTTAGATAATTTATTAACCAGTAATCAGGGAGAAACATCAAATAAAATTGATTTATTGGTGTTGAGTGCTTGTCAAACTGCTTCTGGTGATAATCGCGCTACCTTGGGATTAGCAGGGATAGCTGTTCGTGCTGGTGCTGGTAGTACTTTAGCAACCCTTTGGAAAGTTAGCGATGATTTTACAATTCGATTAATTAAAGGTTTTTATCAAGAATTAAAAACGGGAGCAAGCAAAGCTGAAGCACTACATCGAGCGCAAAAATCACTTGTATATGAGCAAAATGGCAAGCGAAAATATCAAAATGAACCCTACAATTGGGCACCCTATGTTTTAGTAGGAAATTGGCAGTAGGGGTGGGGTTACCCCACCCCTTAACTCGTTTCCAGGCTCAGCCTGGAAACGCATTCGTTGGAGGCTCTGCCTCCAGACTTAATGGGAGGCAACAGCCCCCCTAAAAGGCATTACAAGGTATAACCTTGTAACGAGAAAGAAAGACGAGAAAACTCGTTTCCAAGCTGAGCCTGGAAACGCATTTGTTGGAGGCTCTGCCTCTAGACTTAATGGGAGGCAGAGCCTCCCTAAAACGCATTACAAGGTATAACCTTGTAACGAGAAAGAAAGACGAGAAAACTCGTTTCTAGGCTCAGCCTGGAAACGCATTCGTTGGAGGCTCTGCCTTCAGATTTAATGGGAGGCAGAGCCTCCCTAAAACGCATTACAAGGTATAACCTTGTAACGAGAAAAAGGTATAACCTTGTAACGAGGAAAAAGGTATAACTTTGTAATGAAAAGAAATGTCCACCCTTTAGTCTGCTGGTGGTAATAATTCAGCGTTAACAAAGATTTTTTTATCTATAATCCAGTTAAATGATGCTGATAATTTATTCCAAGCATTGCTCAATTCACGATTGTGAGTATTAGCAAAATATGCTTCAGCTAGATGATGAATGCCATCATAATAAACTTGATTGTTAAGATACACTTTGTACTTTTTAGATGCTTGTGTTTTTAATTGATTTGCTAATGTAGATTCTATAGGTATTCTTCTTACCCAGCCAGTCAATACTTTATCGGGTTCATCGCTTTGATTAGCATTGCAATAAACAGTCAAATGCCAGCGATTGTCTTTGTTGAGTGCTAAAGCATATTTTTCATCTTGAGGAATCGATATTTTGATAATTCCTGGCTGTTTATATTTGATAGCAGTGCGGTATATAGTTTTTAATTCTTGTGGATTTGTGAGGGCAAACTCTATATATTTTATATCAGATGGATTATAGGGAATGTAAAATAAAAAGGTGGGAAATTTAGCAACAGTAAAATCTTTCCCATTATTAGCAATTAAAGCCCTCAAAGGTAGCTTTGTTGAGGGACAATTTTCTTGGGGACGAGTACCACCAGGGGTACTATTACCTACAGGAGTACCTGTATCTGGAGGTGGAGGTAGTTGGGAATTGTCTTGGTTGTTGTTTTCTGCGCTGACAAGGTGGGGATAAGCAATAATGGTAGTCAGGGTAAAAGTCAGGGTGAAAGCCAGTTTAATTGTCTGGGTAAACCTATTCATAACCGTAAATTGATACTTCTGAAAATGATGACGTTAAGTGATTATTACTTTCTCCTGGAATTATCTTCTTTTATTTAATTGGTCTGGTGGTGTTAGCATTATGCAGGTTTCAAAGACCAAAGAAACCGGGTTTCTATAGGTGGAGAACCGAGAATTTGAGTATGCCAAAAGAAACCAAAGAAACCGGGTTTCTATAGGTGGAGAACCGAGAATTTGAGTATGTATGCCAAAAGAAACCCGGTTTCTGACCCAGGTGCAGATGTGTGGTGAGGTAAAATTTGTGTACTACATCTATTTTTCCTGGCAAAGTGGTTTCAGGGATGTCCTATTTCCATTTTCTGCGGTTGTAGAACTTTGTAGTAATTCTTGGTTTGCACCCTTGTGTTCCTGATTTACAAGGGGCACCCAAGGGGCGATAATATTTTCACTGGGTAAGGTCTGATTGGGTGATGGTGGTAAACCTCCCCGTCCGATGTTGAAAAACGCCATTTTTTCTTTCCCTCCAGCTTGGCATCCAGAGGCAAATTCTACCTTTTCCGGTTCTTCTGGTAGCTTAGTTAACCCCTGATTGGGGTCAATTCCTGGGGTATTAATTTCCACAATGCCATTTACCCCAAAGATAGAACTGGCAGTAATATCGCTAAAGGGTGTAAGACGTAAACGGGGTTCTATACCAAAGATACCAGTGGCTTGAATTTGAATCCTTCCCCCATTACCAGTAAAGGCATTGGCAGTAATATCACTATTTTCACTAGGGAAAGCCACAATAAATTGAGTATCAATTTTAATATTACCACCATTGCCCCCAGCTTGTGCCGTGCCTGCGGTGGTGGAAATTAGGCTATGATTGCGCAATAGTAATAAATCTTCCAGGTCTAAGTTGATATTACCGCCATTACTGGAAGTATTTTGAGTAGTAATTCTTCCTTGGTTATCCATCAGTAACAAGGGAGAATTGACAGTGATATTACCTGCACTGGTGGTATCTGAACTGAGGGAGTCGGCAAATAAACCACTTTCTGGGGACTCAACCCTGGGGTCAATTCCAGAGATGGTAATTTTATCTGTAGCATTAACA
Organism: Nostocaceae cyanobacterium; assembly: GCA_030065825.1. GTDB lineage: Bacteria > Cyanobacteriota > Cyanobacteriia > Cyanobacteriales > Nostocaceae > JASJCY01. The sequence goes on from JASJCY010000003.1 coordinate 35,514, forward strand.
GTAATGTTACCTGCCACACCAGTGCTTCTGGTGGTGGTGGAAATTTTTCCACCTGCTGTGAGTTCTAGTTCATTCACATTAACAGCGATGTCCCCTGCCTTGCCACTACTGCGGGAAGAACGGGCACTTAATGCTGCTCCCTCAGATATTTTCAAGACTCCAGTCTTGATATCTATGTTTCCCCCTTCACCAGTAGCATTAGCATCGACACTACCAGTTCCTGTGATTAATAGACTAATTCGAGGTTCTGTATTATCATTACTGTTATTAGTAGCAGGAGATACCCCTGAAACAGTAACGGATTCGGTGGTATTAACAAGAATATCTCCGGCTTTACCTGCTCCCAAGGTTGTTGTAGCTAATCTAGCACCATTGGTTACAGACAAAGACCGTGCTTGAATATCTATATCACCTCCATCTCCAGTAACTGCAAATCTCTCAGTAGTTCCATCGTCTAAAATCAGCACAGATGTAACCGAAGTATTGGCAAGGCTGTTTCCATCAAAGGAAACTAGGTCATTAGCACGGATAATAATATTACCAGCATCTGCGCTATCTCCTTCACCTGTGGTGAAGCTACTCAAAGAAGCACCATTAGTAACAAACAATGAGCCAGTTGTAATTCTAATATCACCCCCTTTGCCTCGGGCAACCCTTCCAAATTCCGATATCCTTGATACACTGCTGTTTATACCACTAGATACCTCACCTCCCCCTGAAATCCTTTCCACTCCAATTGGACTTAGATCGACTCTCTGTGTGACCCCTACTCCATCAAAAGAAACGGTATTCCCTGCGGTAATTTCAATATTTCCGGCATTCCCCGATCCTGTGGTTACGGATGAAAAACCTGAACCACCGCTAACAGAGATTTTATCTCTAGCATTCACCTGAATGTCCCCACCACGTCCATTACCAAAAGTAGAGGTGGACAGATTTGAATCATTGGTTAACACCAGAGAACCAGTGGTAATCTTGATATCACCACCATTGCCATCCGCAGGTACTGAAACCTCCGTGTTTCGATCAAAACCAGGACTGCTATAAATGCTTCCCCGATCAAGGAATACAGTGTCGCGGGCATTTATTTCCACATCACCACCATCTGCAGTTCCCAAAGTGTTAGTCAGCACTCTAGCACCATTCTTAATTGACAGAGAACCTGTGGTGATTTCAATACCCCCGCTTTTGCTTCCTTGTGCACCTTGATTAACAATAGCGGAGACTCCACTGGGAGGGGACGAATCATCAGTCATCCCAACCCCATCGAAGGAAACAGTATCCCTGGCTGTAATCTTCACCTTGCCTGGATTTCCAAATGCAAAGTTACTAGCATTAAAGTTGGCTCCATTAGTCACAAAAAGGGAACCTGTGGTAATGGTAATATCACCTCCTTGTCCCTGTCCTTCTGGAACTAAACTGCTGAAAATAGTACTAGCGATACCATTACTACCAACACCGTCAAAGGAGATAGTGTCACGGGCATTAATTGTCACATTGCCTGCATCCCCAATTCCGGAAGAGAGGGCATCTAGCACAGCTCCATTGGTTACAGAAAGGGAACCTGTGGTAATAGTAATATCACCTGCTTGTCCTTGGGCTTGTAAAGCTAAACCGCTTCTTATTTGACTGGAGATACCATTAGTACCAACACCGTCAAAGGAGATGGTATCGCGGGCATTAATTATCACGTTACCAGAATCTCCAATCCCGAAAGAACTGCTATCAAGGTAAGCTCCATTAATTACTGAGAGAGAACCTGTGGTAATACTGATATCACCTCCTGTCCCTTCCCTTCCAGGTAGCACTCCACTATCTACGAAACTTTCTGTATCAAAGGAGACTCTATCGCTGGCATTAATTATCACATTGCCAGTATTTCCTTGTCCACGGGTTCTATTAATGATTCGGGAGCCATCTTTAGCAGACAAGGAATTAGCTGTGATATTAATATCACCTCCCTTTGTTCCTGCTACAGTACTAAGATTAAGGCTGAGGATAGAGTTATTTGTCAGGGAAATATTTGCATCACTTTTAAGATTAATATTCCCTGCTAATAAGCCCAGGGAACCAATTTGAGAACCAGAATTCAGGTTTATGTTCCCTTTGGCAAGTAAGGTGATGTCACCACCATTACCAATTTCAGAATCAGTAAAAATCACACTACCATCTAGGGTAATATTACCGCGAGCATCAAGGATAGCATTACTAACATTACCTCCAGTATTGCCAAAAATACCAATTCCATCAAAACCATCTTGAGTAATACGAATATCTCCACTAGGAAGGGATGTATTGGGTTGATACTGGTTCGTTAGCAAAACATTACCATTAGGTGCATCAAAGCGAACATCCCCAACAGTAATATCCGCACTCGTCGCCACTGGATTGTTGGCTGGAGGATTTTCAGGGACAATAGAAGAGTTAAAGAAAGTCCCAGCATCTTTGCTAGTTCCCAGAGGAATACCAATAGCCTCCGGTGTCATTCCAGCACGTATATCTAGGGTTGGTTGGGTACTACCATCAATAACCAGGGAATTCCCATCTGATAAGGTGACATTGGCAAGTTCAGGAGTAGTTTGAGGATTTATGGTATTCCCTGTGGTATCAGCACCAGTAATTATCGCAGCGTTAATATCCACCGAACCCCCAGCTAGTACATGCAGAGATGCTCCGAAATAACCAAAAAAGCTAACATCTCCCAGGGAGCGAATAATTGGATCGGATTCACTATATAACTCCCCCAAATCCCCATTTAACTGCTGAATCTGGAAATTACCCCCACTCCAGTAATGAGCATCCCCAAGGACGGGATTAGCAGAACGCAACACCATATCCCCACCGGAGAACAAGCCACTACTAGGATGATTTAAGGTAAAAATATTTATGTTTTTATTTCCTTGAACTAAGAGTTTACCCCCAGTCGCAGCAATAAACGGATTTTCTACACTATCCCGCACTTTCAATGTATCTGTAGCTTGTAAGGTTAAATCTCCACCCGCTTGCACTTGACCAGATAAGTTTAAATTGCTACCAGATAATGTCAGATTTTGCCCAGCGACTAAGTTACCCTGGTTAATAATCTCTGTGGGTTGCTTACCTTCAAATTGCAAGCCAATGGGTGGTTGCACTTCAACCGTCAACAGGGGTGGTGCTTGGGGATTGGTAGCGCTAAACTCTTTGTCACCAGGAAAAATTATACTGCTGGCTGTACTGGCAAAGAAAGACCCCTGAATATCTAACTGAGCATTTTTCCCGAATATAATTCCATTGGGATTGAGAAAGAATAAATTGGCATCCCCCAATACCCCCAAGGTGCCAAATAAGCGAGATGGATTGCTTCCCGTTACCCGAGTGAAAATGTTCTCAATGGCTGCGGGATTGTCAAAATAGGCTGCTTTTCCGACATCGATATTGAATTCCCGGAAACTGTGGAAGAGGTTACTCCCACGAATTGCTCCCCCGTCAAGTCTGTCAATTTGCCCATTTATGGGTGTTACCACTGAGTTTTCATGACCAAGGGTATCATCAGGGACAATTTGAGCGAATGCACCTATATTAGGAAAAGTGACAGCTATCCCACTAAGGGCGATCGCTGTCATCGAGAATCGAAAGTGCCAATTATACCAGTTTGGTTTCATCAGTAAGGTTTTTCAACAACTGCGGTGGTTGCACAAGCCAGTCCGGTATTAACAAGGATAAATGGTAAATGGTGAATAACATTTACCTGCGTCAGAAACCGGGTTTTCTTGGAATATTAACTTGTAAAAACCCTAATTTTTCGTTTATAAACCCGGTTTCTCCCCCCTTGCCCTTGAATGGTACAAGATATGACTGAACCCATTACCAACCCCACAGATATGATAACTATGCAAACGGAATCGATCTGAAAAATAATTTTCCTCTGTGTGCATATTGATAACTCCGTGGCACCAAGAGTAATTACAGAGTCGAAACAGTTACAGATATGTCACAGGATTATTCTAAATCTGACATTGGGGAAAAGGATTCCCCTGTTGTGGGTAAGTATTTAACGGCTTTTCAGCGCAAAATGTTACAAAAAAGGCTGGAAGCAGATTTATCTCACAAGTACCGTCAGCGGTTGCAAATCATGTTGCTAGCGGATGAGGGCAAAACTCAAGGGGAAATTTGCAAAGCTTTGGGTTGTTCTCCCCACACAGCTAGACATTGGATTTTGATGGCACAACATGGTGAAGCGCATAATTGGCAGTCTAACCCGATTGGTCGTCCTAAAGCTGTTAATGATGAATATTTGCAACGGTTGCAGGAGTTGGTAAGTAATTCTCCTAAAGAGTTTGGTTATCCCTTCCAACGCTGGACAGCACAATGGTTGGGTAAGCATTTAGCGAAGGAATTTGGCATTGAAATTGCTCCCCGTCATATTAATCGCTTACTTAAACAAATGGGGTTATCTACTAAACCGAAATCTGCACAAGCTGAGGAAACTATCAAGGCAAGTGATGGGATTGTAATTGGTAATCTGAATTCTAGCAATCTGCCTGAATATTCGGAATTGTGGATATTTAATCCGAGCAAATTAGGTTAATTTTTTTGACTTTTGACTTTTGACTTTTGAGTTTCGCAAAGCAGTTGACTAATTATGGTTCACAATATATCAATTATTTCCCGTCAGCAAGTTGCTGATATTTTAGGATATTCCTTTTCAGAATCAGAATTTAATAGTTTTTATCAACAAATCAAGGTTCGGGAACCAAAGGTAGGTTTATTTTGGCAAGCCAGTGATGCAGAAGCTGGAATTTATATAGTTATTGCTGGTAAGGTAAGACTAATTAATACTGGGGGAGAGTTAATTACTACTCTGGAAATGGGAGAATCTTTTGGAGAATTGACCTTTTTCCCATCGGCATCTTTTCAACCTTATTCAGCCAGGGCTTCTCGTAATCTGAAATTATGTTATATTCCCCCAGAATTACTATTTTCTTTAATTCGCAAACATCCCCAAATTCAAGACCATTTATACAATCGTGCCCAAGAGTACAATTTACGATTGTCTGATGAAAATACTATCAGCCAAAACATTCAGAAACAACCTAATCAAGACTTTACTGTCCAACATCAGGAACCACTATCAACTGAGAAAAAAATCAGTCAAGCTTACTTTCCCAATCCTACCCAAAGAGTAGGTCATCTCTGGCAGAAAATCACCCACCGTTACCCTTATTTTGCCCAACAAAGCGGTTCTGACTGCGGTGCTGCTTGTTTGGTAATGGTTGGTCGTTATTGGGGTAAACGCTTTAATGTGAATCGCTTGCGAGACATTTCCAATGCAGACCGCAATGGGGCATCATTACGGGGATTATCCACTGCTGCGGAAAGTATAGGCTTTTCTACCCGTCCTGTCAAAGCTAGTTTGGATCAATTAGCAAAACAAACACTACCATGTATTGCTCATTGGCAAGGAAATCATTACATTGTAGTCTACGAAATTACCCGTAAACATGTAGTTGTTGCTGACCCAGCTATTGGTCAAAAAAGTTTCACTCACCAGGAATTTCAAGCAGGTTGGACTGGTTACGCATTACTACTGCAACCCACAGCATTGTTAAAAGAACAAGAGAATGTCTCAACTCCTTTTTGGCAATTCTTTGAGTTAGTTAAACCTCACAGTTTAGTGCTGTTAGAAGTGTTTATTGCTTCGGTATTTATCCAGTTATTTGGATTGATTACACCGATATTTACGCAGTTAATTTTAGATAGGGTGGTGGTGCAGCGTTCTGGGTTAACTTTAACAGCAGTTGGCTTGGGATTACTGATGTTTAGCCTGTTCCGAGTTGCCATGATGGGTTTGCGGCAATACCTACTCGACCATACAGCAAATAAAGTAGACTTAGCACTAATTGTGGGATTTGTGCGCCATACTTTGCGCTTACCTCTGGGTTTTTTCGAGTCTCGTTTTGTAGGAGATATTACATCACGCATACAGGAAAATCGCAAAATTCAGCGTTTTATGACTGGCGAAGCACTTTCCATATTGCTGGATTTATTGACTGTTTTTATCTATATCGGGCTAATGTTCTGGTATAGCTGGCAAATGGCATTACTAGCATTAGCGATCGCACCGCCATTTTTAGCGCTAGCATTAATTGCTACACCTTTTCTCAAGCGAATTTCCCATGAAGTATTTGGTGCAATGGCAAAAGAAAGCAGTTATCTGATTGAGACTCTCAATGGTATTCGTACTATTAAGTCTACATCAGTTGAACAAACGGTACGTTGGCATTGGGAAGACTTATTAAATGAGAAGATAAAAAAGAATTTTTCTGGGCAAGTTATTGGTAATAGATTGCAGATTTTTAGCAATACTATTGAAGCATTAGCAACTACTGGATTATTGTGGTTGGGAGCGTGGTTAGTAATTGAGAATCAGCTTACCATTGGGCAATTAGTTGCTTTTAATATGTTGTTGGGTAATGTAATTCGTCCTTTCCAAAGACTAACAGTATTATGGGAAGATTTGCAGGAAGTTGTGATTGCTGTGGAACGTCTGAATGATGTTTTAGATTACGAACCAGAGGAAGATTTACAACATCAAGTCAGGCAATCTTTACCAGATTTACAGGGTAACATTCGCTTCGATAATGTAACATTCCGCTATCACCCAGAAAGCGATATTAATGTCTTGGAAAATCTTAGTTTTGAGGTCAAACCAGGGCAAATGGTAGCCTTAGTAGGACGTAGTGGTTCTGGGAAAAGCACCATTTCTAAATTAGCTTTGGGGTTATATTCACCAACGGATGGGAAAGTATTAATTGATGGGAAAGATATCAGCAGTTTATCTCTGCGTTCATTACGACAACAAATTGGAGTAGTGGATCAAGATACCTTCTTATTTGGGGGAACAATTCGGGAAAATATCACCCTCTCTCATCCAGAAGCCAGTTTAGAAGAGGTAATAGAAGCAGCAAAACTTGCAGGTGCAAATGAGTTTATTCAAAAGCTACCAATGGGTTACGAAACCCAAATTGGGGAAGGTGGGGGAATGTTATCAGGGGGACAAAGACAGCGTTTAGCAATTGCGCGTGCGTTGTTAGGAAATCCTCGGTTATTAATATTAGATGAAGCTACTTCTCATTTAGATGCAGAATCAGAACGCATTATTCAAACCAATCTAAATACTATTCTTAAAAATCGTACCACCTTGGTAATTGCTCATCGTCTTTCTACAGTGCGTAAAGCGGATTTGATTTTAGTAATGGATAGGGGTGTATTAATTGAAAGTGGTACTCATGAAGAATTAATGGCAAAGCAAGGACATTATTTCTATCTCAACCAACAGCAATTAGATGTTGCAGCATAAATGTATCTTACCCAGAGAAAATTTTCATCATAATTAGAAATTTAGAATATTCCTATGCCTGAAAATTACACACTTAATGGACATATTCCTACTCAAACTATTTCCCATAGTGATGAATGGTCATATGCTACCAAGGAAAACCTCGATACATTACCAAAAGTTTGGACGCGGGGATTACTCTATTTGATAGTGGTATTTATCGGTATTGCTTTACCTTGGGGAATGCTATCGAAAGTGGACGAAACCGGAATAGCAAGAGGAAGATTAGAACCCCAGGGAAAAACCTTCAGATTAGATGCACCAGTAACAGGAACAGTCAAAGCAATTCCTGTTCAGGAAGGAGATACGGTTAAAGCTGGGCAGAATTTAGTAGAACTAGAATCAGAGTTACTTAACACAGAACTCCAGCAGCAACAGCGGAAATTAGAAGGTCAACAAAATCGCTTAAATCAATTAGAATTACTAGAGAATCAATTAATGTTGGCACTGCGTACTCAGCAGCAACAAAACCAAGCTCAACAGTTAGAAAAGCAAGCACAAATAGAGCAAGCAAGGCAAAATCTTGATTCTCTTAAAGCCTCCTATAGTTTACAGAAAGAAGAGAAAACGGCACAAGTAGAACAGGCTAAACAAGCAATTGAATCGAGTAAATCTGATTATGAATTAGCAAAAATACGTTTAGCAACTGCTCAAGAAAAAATCCCTCGTTACAAACAAGCTTATGAGCAAGGAGCCTTATCTAAAGAGCGCTTTCTTGATGTAGAACAATTAGCAAAAGAAAATCAGAAAAACCTCAACAAAGCTAAATCAGAAATAGCCCAAGTTCAATCCAGACTGAAAGAGCAACAAAAAAGTTATAAGAAGATAATTCATCAAGCATCTTCAGAAATTAAGCAAGCTCAACTCCGCTTACAAGAGCAAGAACGCAGTTATAAAAGTTTGGTTCATTCCGGTAAACTAGCTTTGCTAAAAAGCCAAGAACAACTGAATAATTTACAGACTCAAATAACTACCTTAAAAGCAGAAATCGACCAGAGCAAAACTCAGATGAAATCCTTAAAATTTCAGCTAAATCAAAGAGTATTAAAAGCACCCATCGATGGCATAATTTTTCAATTACCAGTTAAAGGGAAAGGGACAGTGGTGCAACCAGGAAACATGATTGCAGAGATTGCACCAAAAGGTACATCTTTGCGACTGAAAGCACAAATGGGGACAACTGAAAGTGGTTCTTTAGAAAAAGGAATGGCTGTAAAAATCAAGTTTGATGCCTACCCTTTCCAGGATTATGGAGTAATAGAAGGGAAGTTAATGGAGATTTCACCTACTACTAAATTTACCGAAACAGAGCAAGGAAAAGTAGCTACCTATGACTTAGATATACAACTAAATCAAGCTTGTATTCCTGCACCTAATAAATGTATTTCCCTTCGTCCTGGAGATACAGCAACTGCTGAGGTAATTATCCGTCAGCGTCGCTTAATTGATTTTATTCTCGATCCATTTAAAAAGTTACAACAAGGGGGTTGGGAATTTTAATTAGGAATTTGTAGGGGCGCAATGCTTGCGCCCATAAATTACCAATTTTGAATTTTGAATTTTTAACTAATTACTAGGAGGAGAATCATGTCACAAGCTATTACTATTACTAGGGAAGATATTCTTGATCAAATTAAACTATCCTGCAAAATTCCAGAAATTACTGAAACTATTATTACCCGCAAAATTATTGCTAATGCTGCATCTAAAGCAGGTATTAAAGTAGAGACAAGTGAATTACAGCAAGCAGCAGATGCAATGCGGTTAATTAATCAACTTTTAACCCCCGAAGCAACTTGGGAATGGCTTGAAAAACATGGTCTTTCTTTAGATGATTTTGAAGAAATAGTGTACACAAACTTGATTAGAAATAAGATAGCTCAACATCTATTTATAGATAAAGTTGAACCCTATTTCTTTGAACATCAACTAGATTATGCTGGTGCAATCATATATGAAGTTATTTTGGATGATGAAGACTTAGCAATAGAACTGTTTTATGCTATCAGTGAAGGAGAAATAAATTTCCCAGAAATTGCTCACCAATATATTCAAGATACAGAATTACGTCGTCAAGGTGGATATCGAGGGTTAGTAAAGCGTCAGGAAATGAAACCAGAGATTTCTGCTGCTGTTTTTGCTGCTAAACCTCCACAGGTAATTAAACCTATCGTAACTGCTAAAGGAGTGCATCTGATTTTAGTAGAGGAGATTATTCAACCACAGTTAGATGAAAAGTTGCGTTATCAGATTCTGGGTGAATTATTTGATGGGTGGTTAAAGAAGCAAGTTGAGCAAGTTGAGGTTGTGAAGCACCTTGAGTAAATAATAAATAATTAATTCTTCAGTTAGAGGATGTTTATAAAACAAATATAAAACTCTCGTGAGGGTCGAGAAACCGGGTTTCTTTTGGTTTATATACTCTGATTATCAGTTACCCACCCATAGAAACCCGGTTTCTTTGGTTTTTAGGTTTTATTTATAAACACACTCTTAGACTTTGTTATCGCACATCTTGCACCTGGGTTAGAAACCGGGTTCCGATGCGAATATTGACCTGTAAAAACCCTAATTTTTCGTTTATAAACCCGGTTTCTCGGTGCTTGTCCTTGAATGGTGCAAGATATGACTTATTCTTTATAGGGATGACAAAGTCTTTACTTATAGCTTATTTTTATAATATCAATCTCACCTAAGCATTTGAAGAAACTATTTCATTTTCAAATGGGTACAAAAAATTTATAAATATTAGCCCCATCAAACTGTTAAATTACATCAATATGAAAGTTTGAGATGGGTATTACCTACTCTAAAAATTCCTAACATTGTTCACAATTTATTTACTATTTCAGGACTTACGATAGTGTCACAATTGGTAGCTGGTGCGTGAGGTCGGAAGTCTTATTTCTACGTTCACATCGTTTCGTAGCGTCACACACCCTACAAGAAAAAATGTGCCAGTTGCGTAAGTCCTATATTTATATAAATAAGGTGCGTTAACTTTATGTAACGCACCCTATTAAAGTTCTTAGTATTTATCACCAAAATGATATGGTGATATGATTACAAACAACCGTAGTTAGTACATACAGGTGTCCATGTTACTGTCCCTGTTGGTATTCCACCAATTGTCTGTCCCAGTTCATCATCATTCAATTCGTTAATGAAACTATCAGAATCAATGAATAAATCTGAACCAACAGGTTTTAACTCCGAAACATTGATATTTGCCATTTGATTTTATCTCCTAGGAATTTGTTTTTTTGAGTGGAAATAAATCAGTTTGGACACCAAGGAAGCACACTTAAACAAGCCCCAAAGTCTACAGATCGTATCATTGGGTATGGTAATGTGAGATCGACACCACCTAATACTTGTTCAAATTCTTCACTCATTAAGTCATTGATAAAACTATCAGAATCAATGAATAAGTCTGAACCAACAGGTTTTAACTCCGAAACATTGATATTTGCCATTTGAATTTATCTCCAGTGAATTAGCACAATGGTCTTTAACAATCAAACAATGTACAACAAAAACTATTATCACCAGGAGTACAATAAATTGATTCAGGACATATGCGATAGCTTCCCATTCCTCCCATCATAGAGCTAATTTCATCATTACTTAGCTCATTCAGGAAACTTTCAGAGTCGAACAATAATTCTGCACCAGCAGCACTAAGTTCATTAACTTTGATGTTAGCCATTTGATTTTTCCTCATTCTTTAAATTTACATTCTGTTCAGAAAACTAGAGTTGGTTTATTACTTATAAACCAATTAAAAATCACAGATCAATATATCATTGGTGAGATTGCAGCATGGATGAGGTGAAGTAAGACCTCCGTGAATATTTATAATTTCTTCACTCTCACTCAGTTCATTTAAGAAACTGTCAGAATCTAAAAACAATTCAGCACCGACAGGATTGAGTTCATTAATTTTGATGTTAGCCATTTGATTTTCCTCGATATTTAACTACTTAGTCATTGTCACCACATAATTTAGTGGTGAATGTTGTGTTTAGCAATCACCGCAGAGTCTGACTGGTAAAGTCAAAATTTCTTCTCTAAGGCAACGTGGAGTGGTCAAACCACCATTAATAGATATAATTTCCTCACTCTCACTCAGTTCATTCAAGAAACTGTCAGAATCTAAAAACAATTCAGCACCAGCAGGATTGATTTCATTAACTTTGATGTTAGCCATTTGATTTTTTATTCAATGAGTTTGTTGATTAATTAATCAGCATCCTACATTGATGGTAAGCTCACAAAATACTGGATCAATTGTTAAAAAACAAGGTTTTCCTGTAGGGTGATTACCACCCAAAATCTGTATCAGTTCTTCACTTTCACTCAGTTCATTCAAGAAACTGTCAGAATCTAAAAACAATTCAGCACCAACAGGGTTGAGTTCATTAACTTTGATGTTAGCCATTTGATTTTTTCTCCAATGAATTTGTTCTTTTTATCAAAAATCAAACCATCGATTTGTAATTTGTGATTTCTGATTACTTACATAATAAAAGAAGTAATTGAAATTTTCTAGTTATATCAAGGCATTGATCGGACATTAAACTACCATTTAATTCCTTTGTGTAACAGTCAAAATATCTACTTTATATATAAATCATGGAAAATTCTCAAAAACACTCAAAAAGTCGATCAAAAAATCAGCATTTTATGTCTCAATCAAATTAGCATTTTGCTTTTTCTTTCATAAAAACATAGCTTTAGATAAACATTGATAATTCCGAAACCTAAACCTCAGTGCCCTTATTGATAAGGAAATAGGGGTGTTGGTGATTTGAAGTATGAATCTGGTTGTTCCAGACGTTGCACTGCAACGTCTGAAGGGTTTTGCAATCATGGAAAATCATTTTCATACATGGATATGGCTAACGCCAAGCTGCGCTAACAACAACGCCAAAATAGGAATTATAAAGCCCTTCTCTCCCTTTAAAAGACCTTTAAGATAAATGACTTTAAGACTGTCTCTTGCATCTAAAAGGAGGGGGTTATTCAGTGAATTTAGCGACTTTCATATACAAACTTTTAGAACAAAAAAGTATCTGACAAAGGATTTAATAAAACTGATATATAAAAAAACAGCCCAAGAATAATCTTAGGCTGAATATAGGTTCTAATGCTTGAATTATGTTTTATAGCAATCAGCTTCATTCCCAAATTAGAACCGAAGGTAAAGATTCTGGGAACGCTAAACGTAAGAACTGATATCCTACCCCTGCGGTTCCTTGGAAAAAACTAGGGCTTAAAATGGAATTTGGAGATGGGGATAGAAATGTATATTCTCCGTTTTGTTTTGCCCTTTTCAATACCCATGCTGCTTGCTTTCTAGCAGTTTTTAGTAATTCCTGATTTCCCAATTTTTGAAATGCGACTACAAACAACTCTGTTCTGCCCAAAATACCACAACAAAGATGATCTCTATCTCTACTAGATATGCCATTCTCCTGGGTTGTTTTCAACGCTATGTCAATATCAGGATAAATTTCCTCTGTCTGTAAAATAGGTAAACTACCTAAACGTGCTAATCCAATTCCAACACTTCCATGACACCAGTTAGACAGAAAATGTATTTGATTTTTCTCTTCAAAGAAACGAAAATCAGGCCAGTTTTGCGCTGATTTATCGAATACACTACGCTCATATTCAGTTCCTTCTTTTGCAGCTTCTAAATAAGAGGCATTTCCCGTAGCAGAATATAACAGTAGTAGGGCAAAAGAATTGCCCGCTGCACCATGAGAAAATCCTGTTAATGGAGTTTTAGTAATTGTTTTCCATGCTCTTGGAAAAGTGTTAATTCGCGTGGAGAGTAAATGATTACCACAGTCAATAGCCCTATCTAGAATTGCTTGTTCACCCGTCTCTTGATACAGTGCTAATAATCCCACAATAGCACCTGTTACTCCACCAATAGTATCTAGTACTTTATCAGCATCAATTACCTTTTTTGTAATTAGTTGTGCCACTTGTTGAGCATTTTCAAGAAGGGCTGGTTCTTCGAGAAACTGGCTAATTTTAACTAGACTGTAGATTATCCCACCTAGTCCAGTTGCACCGAGTCCTGAGTGAAGTAATTCTCTAGAAATTTCTTTTTTATTTAAAGATTTGCGTAAAGGTTGTAAAGCGGCTAAAGATATTTCTTGAAATTCACTTTTACCAGTTATTTTTGCTAAGGCTGATAGAAATAAACTAACACCTGCGCGTCCAATATATAGAGAATCATTTAACAGTTGGAGTTGATGCCGATTTGCATTAAACATTAGTTCCAAAGCAAGCCAATTGCAACTGTCATCATGCCAAATTGCACTATCTACAAGACTATTGCCAATGTTTATGGCTTCTTGTAGCAATTCTTCAGGTGTAAGTGGATAAAATTGGCTAAAATCAGATTTTGGTGCAGTGTTATTCTTTGCTAGATGTGTAAATCTAGCATAAAAACTCCCTCGAATCAATTTAATTTGTAAGGCTAATTCTTTTTGATCCAGATTCTCTAACTGAGAGATTAACCGTTGGTAACTGGAATTTTTCAATAAGTACTTAATAGGCTGGTTTATTCCAATTTCCAAAGCATCACTATCACAAGATAAACTGAAATAAGGTATATCTTGCTGCTGTAAGCATTTGATTTCCGTTGATAAAATTACCCATGTTTCTGGTTTTTCTTCAGCAGTTAAATAAAACCGACTGAGAGCATCTATCGCAATACTATAATCTACTCCATTACCTAAATATTGAGGACTTAGACTATGCTTGGATATCAGACCATAGGTAATGCTTGGACGTAAAATAAATCTAGATTCGCAGTATTTGAATGCTGATAAGGGACTATTTTCACCTAGAAGATATTCCCTATTTTTAAGTAACAAGTCAAATATTTCATTAAAACCTGTCACAATTTCCTCAACGTAGTCATTGGGAGAGACTGTTTTCTCTTCTAGAACCACCAGGTTAGCACGAGGAGGAATAATAGTAGATTTGGGAACTAATTGCATCTCATCTGTGTTCATAAATTTCCATTCCCTAGAAGAATTAATTTGTTGGGAATAAATACCACCAAGGACGCTGGAATCTTGGGGATTTGCTGATGCTATATTTCCCTTCCAAGCTGGTAAAAAACCTGTCCTTAAGACTGAATTCTCAAACCACTCTTGTAAAGTATCCCAAGTTGTCGTTTGCGGATGCATTAAAATATCTGCGTCGATTAGTATTGGATATTCCCCATTGGCTATGATATTTTCATTATCACAATTCTTTGCTCCCAAAATATAGAGTAAAGACAACAACATTCCTGCTCTTTTGTAGAAGTGTTTAACTGCGGCTATATCTTCACAAGATTTGTGTTCAATAAATTCAAACCAGCCATATTCTCGGTGATTGATAATCTTAGTTAATTTAAAGGGTAAGGAAATATCTTGTTGATTGCACCATTGTAGTAACTCCTGGAAAGCAATATCTAATCCCAAGTCTTTGGGCTTATATACTACTTTGATGTCCGGGGTAAAAGTAAGAACTAAAACACATCGTCCACCATGATGTGCTTCTGAGAGAGAAGTTTCAATATCTCTGACTTTTCCCAGAATTTGATGTTCAGAAAAGGTAAGTTGGATTGTCGATAAATCTGTTTGCAGACGTTGGATAAATTCAGCAGTAGATTCCACCCAATAATCAACAGTTGTGGCTATTAAACGAGCTAAAACTGGATATTGCTCAAATAATGTCAATCCCCCATCTTGTAAAAGCTTTTGGATAAAGGCATCATACAAAACTGTACTTTGGTTGTCTTGGGGGAAAATTTGGTTTTGAAGAGATTGATTTTCTCGGAATTTATAAAATTCAAATAATAAGGTTTTAGATCCTATATTAGCGAGTTGTTTTAATAAACTACGTTCTAGAGAATCGTAGGCTGTTTTACTCATTAATTCTAGAGGTATTATAGGAAATAATTGAGTGTATATTTTTTGTCGTGCTACTAAGATAAAGGGTAAATAAAAGTCTTCAAAGGGTAAAGAATTATTGGAATAAATGGGTGATTTTTCTTTGATATTAATTAATGAAATACTAGCAGCTTGAACTAAATTATTCAGTGTTTCTGCCCACATAGGCAAGGTGGAATTATCTATAATTTTGGTTGTTCCTAATAATTGATGAACAGTTTTTATATCTAATCTATCCCACTGAAGACGCTTATGAAGTTTGTCTTCCCCTCCTAAGAATTTGCACCAGTTTTGGATGCGTTCTGCAATCAGATTTTTGTCAATTATCTCACTATTTACATTATGATGAAAATGGTCTAACCGCTCTGATAAAAAGGCAGCTTTAGCAGCTATTGTAGCTATTGGTGAAAGTTCTACTGTTGTTATTTGCATTTGTCCAATTTCCCAAAATTACAAGTAAAGTATTCGACTTTAATTACCTGTTTAGAAGAGATGTTGATTGCTTTGATTATTCACATCTTGCACCACAAGATTATTGAGAAAATTAGAGTCTGAAACCCCTGATTTTCCTAGGTACGCCATGGACTCTACTTACTCTGATTGAGAAGGTGCAAGATACGTGATTGGGTAATGTCTGCACATTATTTTTAGGCAGTTCTATGTAGTTATTGGTCTTAGTTTTTCTGATTATGCAAGGTAGGAATTTTTATTACCATACTTTACTTTTGCCAAAAAGCTTATATACGTAGGTAAGGAATACCCCCACCTACTCATAACTGTCAAATATTATTCCCTAAATTGCTATTAGAGACTTTATCCCACGACATCCACTTTATCAGATATAAAGAGAAGGTCAGACTTAGCAACAGTGCCGTTAACAACTGCAATCAAGTCACCAGGAGAAACAATAGAAGAAGTTAGAGAATCTGCTGACTCCGTAAAAATTTGTCTGCGGTAAATGTTAGTTGAAGAAGCACCTAGAGATAAATTCTGGGTATTTGAATCCTGGATTACATAATCATTGATAGTTCCATTTAGTTGGATGAAATCTTCACCTGTTCGGAAGTCTGTTAACAAAGCTTTATCATTGCTACCATTGCCAAAATAGTAAGCATTCTTAGCATCTCCTAACACAAAAATATCGCTATCGGCACCACCTAAGAGAACATCAGTTTCATTAAATCCAGGAGAAGCAAAATTCTGATTTACTCCTATTAAAGTATCTTTACCACCACCTCCTGAGGCAAAATCATCTCCCTCACCACCGACAAGTATATTATTATTGCTATTGCCAGTAATATCATCGTTTTGAGATGTACCCGTGACATTAACAAATTCTTTGACGGTGAAGTTTAAATTTCCAACACCAGGAACATTTTTCACCGTTAATTGATCGGCAGATAGGTCAACATTTAGTAATGTCGTTCCATTAGTGACTGTAGAACCATCAATAGTATTAGCTTTTCCTTTTGCCCCAACAATGGTTTCAAAATTGCGAATTTGGTCAACACCAGCGGTACCTTTATCAATTTCACCAGCAGGTTTTAGTGTAATTGCTTGACCTAGAAAACGATAGTCAACTGTATCAATACCACTTCCACCATCAAGGTTATCAAACCCAGTTCCTCCTCGTACAATGTCATTTCCTGATTCACCATTGACGATATCATTTCCATCAAAACGGGTAGATACCACACTATCTTCAGGGGGAATAAGTTTAGAAATTTTACTACCACCAGACAGAATATCGTTACCCTTGCCACCATTTACATTGTCATTTCCTCCTTCACCGAGTAACAGATTATTGTTATTATCGCCAATAATATTATCTGCTTGTGAAGTACCTCTGACATTAACAAAATTCTCAACAGTGAAGCTTAATGACGGTCTATTAACTATGGTGACATTCAGAAAATTCTTATTCAAATTGACATCTATTGATGACAAACTACCACCATCAGAAGCATCAATGATATTGACTTCTCCCTTAGCACCAACGATAGTTTCAATTTCGCTAAGTTGGTCAATTCCAGCATTGCCTTTGTTTACAATACCTGTAGCTTGTAGAGTAATTGCCCCACCA
The DNA here is from genome assembly GCA_030065825.1 of Nostocaceae cyanobacterium. GTDB lineage: Bacteria > Cyanobacteriota > Cyanobacteriia > Cyanobacteriales > Nostocaceae > JASJCY01. The sequence goes on from JASJCY010000003.1 coordinate 52,939, forward strand.
AAGTCAGCATAGTAAGCGGTATCAGTTTCATCTCCTCCAAAAAAGGAGTCGTTACCCTGACTAGCAATGAATAGATCCTTTCCACTCTCACCAAAAGCAAAGTCATCCCCATTATCAAGGGAGATAATATCATTTCCAGCACCACCGAAGGCGATATCGTTACCATCATCCCCTAAGATAATATCATCTCCATCCAATGCAAAGAATAAGTCATCTCCCCCAAAACCACGCATTAAATCGTTCAATTTTGTCCCAATTAGGGTATCAGGCTTTTCAGTTCCAACTATTATATTTTGTATAGGTGGTATAGAGATGTAATTGGCTGCTTCTGGAGGCAAGAAGCTTTTATATTCTTCAAAACTGATTTGATTGGAGGATAAGGTAGATTTGGGAAACTGTGGTGGCGAAACTTGACGATTAAGAATTGATTCCGGGATTGAGTCTATTGATGGTAGTTCAACCCCTGGAAACTTCTCTTTTAAAAGTTCAATTACACTTTTAACTGTGTACTTTTGTTCTTGTTCTGCAACCATGTTTTAATTTCCTCAAGTTTTTGATTTATTCAGAATATTTTTGGCATAAATCTAGTGTCATAGGGTGAATTAAGGAAGGGTGAATTAAAAACTATATTTAACCGCAGCTTATAAGAGGTTGTTTATAAATAAAAGGTAAAGACCAAAGAAACCCGGTTTCTAGACCCTCACGGAAGTTTTATGTTTATTTTATAAACACCTTATAAGAAAACAGTTCAAAACATCGGTTTTTACCTTATTCACATAGCCCAAAACTCTATAACAGTAAACAAAATACACCCTGAATACAAAGGTCTAATTTGTTTAACCTCTGGAAATAATAAATATGAAATAACTGTATCTATTTACTTCAGAGATTAAACCTTTAGATTAGACATTTGATATTAACTCTGAGAGGATGTTTGAAAAGTATTGTTATTAACATTAAAACAAGCGTAAACCTAATCCCCCTATCCCCTGGGGGAAACAGGAGAGGGAAGCGGAAAAACTTTTAATGCTGGAATAGGGGTTTCAAAGCTTCTGGACTAGTAGGAGAGAGGTTTACCCACAGAGGTTTTAAGTAAGCTTTTAGACTTGACAAACATCCTCTGATAATTTTGTTGATGTTTTTGCCTAGAATTATTTAGCAATGCTTTATATCTCTCTAGGCTTATTTGTACAATAGCAATTCTCCGGGTCAATGTCTATATTTTATGAAGATTATTTTGGACATAAATGTGCATTTTGTATCTTATAGTTGCTGATAATCAAAAAAGTGAGCAATGCCCACTTGAAATCATATTGACAATAGCTAAACATGAAAACTTTTACAGTTCAAATAATGTGTAAATATTTTCAGAGTTTGCATTTAGATAAACATGCTGCAAATCAATTCCCAGAAGGTCAAATTGTTCAAGAATTGCTTTCATGCGTCCATCTGAAGAGTTCTCTCCTTGTTTCCAAGCTGTTAACAAACCATTTGCCACAATTTGACAACGATTCATACCAAAGCTTTCTTGAGTAGCAAATTTTTGGTTTGGTTCTTCTGCTAACCCTAACCCTGGTGCTAATTGCATCGTAAATAGAGGAATCTTGGGTTTAAAGTGCAATTGATTCTCTTGATAAACAGTTTGCAAAACTTGCTTAACTACTTTATAATCCCGCTTGTCAAAATACAAAACCCCGGAATCGTGGCGTTTATAATCCTGGGGATTGTACAAAACTTTAAAACTGAAAGGAATCCTAATTTCATTCAGCTTTTGTGTTAAAAAACTCATCACCGCAACCGCACCTTCGGGAGATAAATTGAAATAAATTCGCACAGTTAGCGCTTGTTTTTTAACAGTATCCAGATGGTGTATACCCGCATTACCAACTGCCACATAAAAACCATTTTGTACGCGATTTTTTGGCATATATATAGATACTAAATCACCTATATCAGCAGATGTTTCAGTTTCTTGAAGATGCTTATCCCGTTCAATATGCAGCCTTAAATTAGCCTTAGTCACAGCCAGACTTTTATCAGTTTCTTCTTGAAGAATAGACCAACCAGGGTCAAAATAACCGCTGCTACAATTACTTTGATGTAACTGTTGATAAAAATCTATATCTACCCCCAATAAAGTATTATTCTCTAAATCTAGTGGCAAGTTATTTGTGTCTGTGTCTAGTGCGAGGGTATCTTGCATTGAACCGTTATAGTAAATACCATAAAGAAAACTACGCAGTTGCAAACTCATATATTTATGTTGCATTTCTTCAGGCATTTTTTGAAAACGTGTAACTACATCTTCTGGTAGTTCCAATGGTTTGTAGTCTGGATGACGAATACAAAAATTTGACTGAATCTCAATTTTATCAGCAATATCTTGTAAAGTATTTAGCAAATTTCCATTGACTGCGGCTGATTGTGTGATTCCAAAAGAAGCAATTAATTGTTTCATAATCCATCCACTCAAAATTTAAGCGTAAATAACTCTTGACCAAATAATTGGTAATTGGTAATTGGTAATTGGTAATTGTGTCGGGAAAGGTACTTTTACTATTTACTATTTACCAATGCAAAAGTATTACCAAAAATAGTTGACATAGATTGCTGGGGACGGCACAATAAACTCTTGGCAACTTGCAACATACAAATACCCGTATTACCAAAAGATTTTTGATACTGAATCATTCCTTGAATCTGTTGAATCAATCCCAAACCTGCAAATTGCACTACCAGTTGCAAAAAATCAGGACGCTGTTTGAGAATTTCTGGAAATGTCTCCAGATAAGTTGTTGTCAGTGCAGCTATGGAAGGTTGAATTTGTTCTAGGGGTGTTGTAGCTAAACGCAGAGATTCTTCGATACTCAGAGATTGACTGATAACTAAACTACCCAGCCAAATTTGTAAGTAACTAGCAATCAAGGTTCCCAAATCAAATGCTGGATCTCCCCAACTACAACGTTCCCAGTCAATCAAGCGCAGGATATTATGACTTGATTTCTCCCAGTCGGTATGTAGGAGAATGTTATTTAGTTTCAAATCATTGTGGGTTAAACAACAGGGTGTAAAAGCATTACCTAGTTGTGCGATCGCTTTTCCCAAACTGTCGTAGCGTTGATATAAGGAAAAGAATTTTAATCCATCCCCAGGTACTAAACCAAAGATTTCTGGACTGATTCTTGATAAACCATGAATTAATTTAGATACTTGGTTGGAAGTAAGATTTGGAAAATTTTGTGATAAAAATTCCTGATATTTTGGATGATTTATTGTCCCCTGATGGATGGTAGCTAAAATAGTACCAAGTTCCGCAGCAATTTCCGCTGGAAAAATCTTCTCTTGAGAGTAGAAATCTGTTAAATCCCGATAATCATCTAGGTAGCGGAAGACAATTATGGAATCCGATGGATTAAAGTGGAGTACTAGTGGTAGTGAACAACAAAGATAGTTGAGTTCAGGGAATTGTCGTAAAAACTCTTGAATTTTCCATTCATGCTGAAATTCCCCAGCAGTTTTTCCTGACTGATTTTGACGTTCTTGTTTTACTAATAGTTTCTCACCATCAGGAAAGGTAATTAATAAGTTAAAATTCTTGGCAGAAACTGGTTCAATTTTTACCTCTTCTGGTTGGTGTTTCTGACACAGATTTTGTTGGATTAAATAATCTGTGACATTAGCTGAACTTAACCGCATTTGCATAGTTACTAGTTTGTCCAAAGTTGCATTTTTGGGGTTTGATAAGTAATTACCCACTTCTATTGCTTTAATTGGACACGCAGTTGAGCTATTATGCAGGTGTATTCATTTTTTCTTATTCAATTTTTGCAGTTACAGCAATTTTCAGGTAAATAGACTACGCTGTAGGGGTAAAGCGCATTGCTAAACCCCTAGATTTAAATAGATAAAAACTGCTGTAACAAGAAACAGAGACAGCTAAACCTTATAAAGCTATAGAAGTACACTTGAAGGATGTGGAACGACTTGCTGTTGCTCCCGAACTATCTTTAACGGTAAGTCTGATATAAAACTGGATGCACCATTGTTGGTTTGCTTTGTCAGACTAGCGTTTCTTCCTGTATTCCAACTGAATTTATAGCTACCGTTTCCACCAGCAGCTCTTGCGAAACAGGTAAATCTTCCTCCTCCAGTACCTTCGCAGTGGAGGGTAGGAATAGTTAAAGATGCAGCTTGTGCGGAAGTCGCTAAACCAATAGTACCAACGGTAGAAGCAGCGATTAAACCTAAAGCAAGTATTTGACGTTTCATAAGCAATTAACCTGTTTTGTGTGTGTGTGTGATGGGTTCAATTTCAATTTTCATCCATTCTGGGGTGAAATCGAATCACCTGGTGACATCCTCCCACACCAAATCATAGATTATGGTGTGTTGCTCTCCCAAAAATCACTTCTTGGGCTTCCTGGTTTTTCCCAAACGGGATTTCGACACTTGCCTAGACTGGGTTTTCCCAATCCCCGGTAGATCGTCTGCACAGGCAGTTTCCATTCCCGTCTGTCCAACGGTACTAATTAACTTGATTCCTCGATTTCTGATATTTTGACCTGCTGCCACATCTCTATCGGTTGTGTATCCACAGTAAGAACAGTTATGGACTCTAACGCTCAGGTCTTTTTTGACTTCGTTTCCACATTCGGGGCATTCTTGAGAAGTGCCCCTAGCATCAACTTCCCCAAAGAACTTTCCACGTTTCCAACACACGTACTTGACGATAGTTCTAAATTGCCCAAAACCAGCATCAAGCATGTGTTTACCAAGCATCCCCTTAGCACTGATGCGGTAATCCAAATCCTCCATGAACACCATATCACCAGTATCACAAAGAGCATGAGCTTGCTTAAAGTGAAAATCCTTGCGAGTGTTGTCAATCTGGTGGTGAAGTCGAGCAACCTTAATGCGCTGTTTCTCATAGTTCTTAGACTTCCGTTGTTTTCTCGACAATCTGCGCTGCAGCAATTTCAGCTTGCTTTGCAAACTCCTGAAAAACTTGGGAGGCTTTACAAGAACACCGTCACTAGTTGCCAAAAACTTTTCCAGCCCAATATCAACACCAACTGGGTGTCCTTTAGGCATTGGGTCAGGAATGTTAACATTACACTGAATGTTAACAGAAGCGTACCATCGGTCAGATTTGCGTAAAATCCTCACTTGCTTGACCACAAAGCCATTAGGAATAGGTCGGTGCAAGTTGATAGGAATTGCTCCAATCTTGGGCAATTTAATATGCAAATCTGTGACTGGATTTTCCTTAAATTGGGGAAACAACAAAGATTTAAACTGCCCAAACTTTTTAAATCTGGGGAATCCAAAGCCACGAGATTGAAAATATTCCCAACTTCGATGCAATTGTTTGATTGTTTGCTGAAGAACCTGAGAAGGAACTTCGCTCAACCTTGGGAATTGCTTTTTTGCTTTGGGTAAGTTGTTAAGTTGTTGAACTTCACCCGGAAAGAAGGCATCTGTTGGAATGATGTATTCTTTCTCAATGGAACATCTATCTATCAGACATTTGCGACTGTCGCACCAATCTTTTATCTCTCGCAATCCATAGTTGTAGGCACTGCGACATATTTCCATCCACTCAATCAACCTTTGCTGTTGAGTGGTATCTGGATAGATTCGGTAGCGATAGTTCATAGTCAACATCCCTTTATTATACAGGATTTACTGACTGATGTTGTTCTATTAAGTGCTAATTGCAGGGACATCGAGTCCCCGCAATTAGCCTGGGGAGTCCATGTAGGGGATATTATCGGGTAGGATGTGGGTCTTATAGCTCCCCAGACCCCACGAAGGATAAACTATTCAGGGTTACGCACAAGTTTTATGCAGGTAATACAAACTTTTTTTTGAAAATATCTACTGAAAATCGCCAAAGTCATTACTACAACCAGGTTTCAATGCTGTCATATTTTTCTTTTCTTCTCCTAGTGATGTTGTATTCCTGACATCTTGCACCAGTTGCAACAAGCGCAGAGAAACCGGGTTTATCAACTCACATCTTGCACCAAGAAAAATTTATGTAATTTAATCACTCAGTATTAAAGATAAAAGCTTAATTTAGCGATAAAAATCAAGGAAAATAATGTAGCTTGATTGCCCATTTTTGAAATTTTTCGTTGTTTATACCTATAGGTGCAAGATGTAACTCAACCAAAAATTAAGGTTTTTCAGTTAGTGATTATCAATAAACCCGGTTTCTTAGGGTGGTGCAAGATATGACATTCTCCCCTGACTCCGTTACAAATTCTACCGTTCCCCATTCCCCGTTCCCTATTCCCTGCATAATCGTCATACCTTAGCACAAATAAATAAATGACGATGTCTCTAGCTGTTGTTTAGCAAGGGTGTCACCCATTTGTGTACTATACCCGATGGTTAGATACCGCTAAACTGTTATAAATATTACAAAATATATACAGTTAACAACAGAGAGTAAGATGTCAGTTTCTCAACAAATCATCAACAGATTTTCCATGGGTGTCTCCTTAAAATACCGTCAGGGTGGTAAAGGTACTCTAGTGATGCAACAGCAACCAAACCGCATATTGCATAACCTGATGGTAGATTTAGTTGATTCTCACTCAGATAAAACTGAAGATGATTGGGCACGTCACTTTCTCAAAATGCTCATACAATCTCCCAAAGTATATCAAATTTTATGGAGGTATAAGAAGAGTGAAAATTTATATGCAACTTATGTTTTTTTATTGTTTTTTGCTAACTTATTTCTGATTTATTACCTGCAACTTACCTGTTTTTATGCTGCTAGAGAAGTTCACAAAAAATTGATGCAATCTCCTAACATTAACTTACATTATCCTTTAGAAGATTGTTTTATGAGTGCCATAGAGGTAGCCCTTAAACCTGCCTCGTTACTGCGGGGATTTGCTTTTAATTCTACTTCTTCCTTACAAACTTATGCTCAAATAGCTATTAGTCGCAATATCAAAAATAAACTTGTCAGAGAATTAAAATCAAAATCCATTAAATTATCTGATAATGGCTTACTGCGAAATATTAATCAAGCCCAGTTGGAAAAAGCTTTACATGCCTATGGAATATCTACTACAGAAATAATCAAATACTGTCTAGCTTGGCAAACTTTTAAAGATGTATTTGCTCAATTGTATCCCCCCACCAATAGTGATGGGAGTCGCAGCCATAAGCCACCCACTACTGCTTTAAATAGCGAACAACTCAGCCAAATTGCGACTCGATATAATCAGCAAATCCAAAGGTTAAAAATTTCGGAATCAAAGGTTAATGTGCAAATAATTCAAAACATGCTCGATACTTGTGTACAAGCAGTACGCAATTTTCAAACCCAACGATTAGTATCCATTGAAGAGAGCAGCAATTTTACCGAACTTTCATCAGAATCTGTAGATATAATGATATTGGAAGAGCAGCAGCAAGAGTTGAGTAAAATACGGGAAGTTATATTAGAAAAATTCCAAGAAATAGATGTAAATTATCAGAAAAGTATATTGTTATGGTTGGGATTAGAAATTAGTCAAAATGATTTTTTATTATTATTAAATTTATCCAAGCAATATCAAGTAACTCGCTATTTTCAACGCTGTCTCAAAAAAATCATGAAATCCTTTACCCAATATTATATTCAAAATCATCTCAATCGTAATCCAACAGCAAAAGAAATAGAACATCTCTGTCGAGATAACTTAAATGAAATCAAAGAATATTTGAGTATATATAGTAAACAATATTTCAGCGAAATTTTAGTTCAAATTGTACCTAAAAATATTAGTCAGACAGATAAACGTAGATTAATCCAATATCTAGATGTCGTCAATCAATATATAAAACAAAGAACCAAAGATGATAATATCAAGGAGTCATTAAATGATGCACGTTCCCAAGCTCAAAATAGTATCAGTAAGATTCAGCAGCAATTTTCGAGATTAGTCGAAATCCAGTTAGAATTGCAGCTACAGCAATTCCGTTCTGCTGAGGAAAAAATAGGTATTTTCATCGATGTCTGGCTGAGAAAAAATCAGGCAGTTTTGTATTAACTGTATTAACTATGGAGGTTAAAAAATGAATCTAAATTTCGCTGATTTAACATTGCTCTATCCAGAGCAATTATTTATAGAATTTTCTCTCGAATCAAGAGAAATGGTATGGCAACAAATCCAAAATCAAACCTATGCTAACGCTAATTCTCGTTGGAGAGCATACCTCAATTGTCTGTGTGTGAATACATTTTTGCAGTATCTAGAAAATGAACCAGATTTACAGTCAAAAACTCCTAAAATTTGGCAAGAAACAGATTTACCTAGTTTTTGGAACTTAGTGAATGGCACAGCAATTGAAATCGATAATATCAGATTAGTATTAATTCCTAATCAAGAAGACCAATTTACCGAATTGCGTGTTCCCCGTGAATGGATAGATTTACCAAAATGGGCTGGTAATTATTATTTAGCTATAGAATTGAATCCACAAGAATGTTGGTTGCGGATATGGGGTTATGCAACCCATCAACAGCTACAGGAGGAAGGTAAATATGAACAAATAAATGAAACTTATTCTCTGGTTGCAGAGGAGTTAATTGAAGACTTAAATGTAATGTGGGTAGCCCAGGAAATTTGTCCCCATCAACAAATAGAAGTAGCAGCAATTCCCAATTTATCTACTACAGAAGCAAAATCTTTATTAGAAATATTGAGTCAGTCATCTTCCTATTCACCCCGACTCGATATTCCTTTTGTGCAATGGGGTGCATTGATAGCTAATGATACATGGAGAAAAGAATTATATCAAAGACAGCAAAAGCAAAATATCAAAGCTGAAATTTCCCAAGCCATAACTCAAACTAGCATTAATTTAGGACAATGGTTTCAGCAAGTATTTGCAGCAGGTTGGCAATCCCTTGATACACTAGTAAATGCAGAATCAGGTAATTTAGCTTTTAGTTTTAGGCAAAACTTGCCTGCTACCAGGACAGTTACCGTTGAAGGAGTAAAACTGATTGATTTAGGAATGCAACTGGGTAATAAATCAGTAGCTTTGCTGATTGCTTTAACCCGGGAACTTGAAGATAAAGTTAGCGTGCGCGTGCAGTTACATCCTGTAGGTGGAGATACTTATTTACCCTCAGAAATTAAACTAGCTTTACTTTCACAATCAGGTAAAATTCTCCAAGAATTTCAATCACGCACACAAGATAATTTTATCCAACTTAAAAAATTTACCTGTCCTCTCAAAAAACATTTTGCTATCAGGGTCGCTTGCAATGACTTGAGCATTACAGAAAATTTTTTGATAGAAATATCACCAAACAATGGCTAGAGTAGTTGTCTTAAATCTTGGCAAAGGAAACTTTCAAAACGGCTTTTCTTTTGTCACACTTCAATTACACTTATCAGGCAAAATCATGCAATTTACCGGCAGTTTACCCCCTGCACCGGATATTGTTGATCTTTACCGACGTTGGCAATTACTTTATGAATTACTTTATAAAGCCCGTTCCATTAATATCCGTAATTTACAACCTCAAATAATTGATGAAGATGATGATATTACCATTGACGAAGCAGATGTAACTCATGTTTCCGATGCCGAATTTTCTGACATCTGTAACTTATTACAAAAACGCCTGAATAATTGGCTTGATGATGAAAACTTTCGGCAGATAGAACGCCAATTACGCAAAGAATTAAATCCTTTGGATGAAATCAGATTTATTATTCAAAGTGAAGATAAGCAACTCAGAAAAATTCCTTGGTATATTTGGCAGTTTTTTCAAGATTATCCCCGTGCCGAAGTTTCTGTAAGTCCCCTTAATTTTGAACCAGGAAAAATTATCCATACAGCTAGTAAGCAAGTGAGAATACTCGCTGTATTAGGAGATAGTACCGGTATTGATGTAGAAGCAGATAGAAGATTATTATCACAATTAAAAGACGCAGAAATAGTCTTTCTTGTGGAACCCCAACGTCGAGAATTAGATGAGCAACTTTGGGACAAACAAGGATGGGATATTCTCTTTTTTGCCGGACATAGTTTAAGCCACGAAGACGAAGAAACAGGACATATATATATTAATTCCAGAGAAACCTTAACCATTAATCAGTTAAGAAATGCTCTCAAAAAAGCCATAGAAAGGGGTTTGCAATTAGCGATTTTTAACTCTTGTGAAGGGTTAGGATTAGCCGCACAACTAGCAGATTTACACATACCCCAAATGATTGTGATGCGCGAACCAATTTCAGATAGAGTAGCGCAGGAATTCTTAAAGAATTTTCTCACCATTTTTGCTGACGGAGAGTCTTTTTATTTAGCAGTGCGAGAAGCCAGGGAAAGATTACAGGGAATAGAAACTGAATTTCCTGGTGCAAGTTGGTTACCCGTTATTGTTCAAAATCCCGCAGAACAACCACCCACATGGCAATGGTTGCGTAATCAAATAGACTCAAATCCCTCTTTAGAATCCTTGATCACAAGTGTTTCTCAACTTCCATTGTCATCTCCAATTAAGTTTTTTCATGTACTTATAGCTAGTATGGTCGTAACAGCATCCCTAACGGGTCTGAGGTGGCTAGGAAAGCTACAGTCTTGGGAATTAAAAGCTTTTGACCATTTAGTGCAAACAATGCCTCAAGAACCCGCAGATAGGCGGATTTTAATCATTGGTGCTGATGAAGAAGATATTAGCAACAATAGATATGGTTATCCCCTTCCAGATAAAATTCTCACACAATTGTTAAATAAATTGCAAACCTATAAACCCGCCGTCATTGGAATAGATTTATTTCGAGATCAAGCGGTACCCAAACATGACAAAAATGCTCATCAAACACTCATCAAAACTTTCCAAAAACATGATAACATTATCAGTATTTGTGCAGGTAATACCCTCAAAGATAGTACTGCACCACCACAAATATCATCATCACAAATAGGATTTGTAGACTTATATGATGATAGAACCCAAACAAGAGGAAAGGATGATACTGTGCGGCGTTATTTATTATCCCGCACCCCCAATCCTATCTCTATCCCTTCTCGTTGCACTAGCCCCTATTCTTTTAGTTGGCAATTAGCATATAGATACCTAAAAGCTAAAGGTATTCCCGTAGAAATAGTAGATAATAATTGGAAATTTGGCTCAGTAATTTTTCAACGATTGCAACCTGATAGCGGAGGATATCAAAACTTAGATGCACGGGGTAATCAACTGCTAATTAATTATCGCCGCACTTCCCAAATTGCCCAACAAGTAACAGTAACAGATGTACTCGAACAAAGCGAAAATTTTAATTCCGATTGGGTAAAAGGTAGAGTAGTACTAATTGGCATTACTGCCCCTAGTATCCCAGATTTCCATGATACACCCTATGGAGAAATTTGCGGTTCATCAATCCACGCTCATGTGATCAGTCAAATTCTCAGCGCAGTCGAAGACAATCGACCCCTATTATGGTGGTTACCCCAATGGGGAGAAACCCTATGGATATTTGCTTGGTCATTTACAGGGGGAGTAATTATTTGGTGCTGGAGAGGGAAACTACATCGAGGCATAGGAATTGGTACTTCTTTGTTAATTTTATACGCCGCTTGCTGGTTGCTATTTACCAAAGGTGGCTGGATACCGCTGCTTCCCTCCGTATTAGCTATGATAGCCACAAAGATTACTCTATTGCTTTATACCAAGATGATGGCAAAAAAAGGCTAATAAGGGGTATCGCCCCTCACATAATGATTTTTCGCCATCCCACCAGATGTACAGACGTAAAATTTTACGTCTGTACCAACCAATTTGTGGGTAAATGTAGACGTGCTATGCGCGGCTTCTCGTAGAGTGGGATCTCGCACCAATTCGCCAGCAGCATCCTAAAGTACTGGGAATCTTACCAAATTATCCCGCATTTATGCAACGCCGGCAAAACTTTGTCTATAAACCAAGAATCGGCAACCTTTAGCAATTTTGATGATGTTAATAACTTGATATTAACAACTTAAAAGCAAGCATTTTTGTAACTTAACTAATAGCAAAATATTATATGTATGAAATTTTGGTATCTTACATCTTGCACATGGATCAGAAACCGGGTTTATGAACGTTCATATTAGGGTTTTGACCGATTAATATTGCCAAGAAACCCGGTTTCTTTCTGCTTGTCCTATGGTGCAAGATATGACCTATGAAATTTTGAGAATTATAGGATTACTATTTGATTTGGTATTACTGAATCACGGGATGAATATGACTGCAGTGGGCATCCTGTGCGGTTGAAAATATAAGGAACGGGTAAGATGCCCACTCCACAAAACAATTAAAATCATCCCGCATTTATGCAAAGTTTGCGGTGTGCGTACTAACAAGCAAAAAACTGCCCTTGTGTGATCCCTGAAAATACGGCACAATTTTGTCAAAATTGGGTTAAACTAAAGTTAGAATATGCCTTAAACCCTACCTCATTTTATAAGCGCATAGACGCAGAGCGACTTCTTGTAAGAGTGCGCAAGCTACGCCAACAAAAATCAAACCAAATTCCCAGAATTTAACCAATTATGTAAATCTTTGTGTCAGCTTTTAATATTTCTGTATGCACATATGAGATTAGTTATATATCAGGTTAATCAAACTTCTTTAATTATTGCCAATGTTTTCTAAATAGCCCTATAACCTCACCATTACTAGCACAAACACAAAAATGGATAAAGTCAAGAGAACGGAAATAAGCTGGTAATTTGTATGAACCTTGATTGTCTGCTTGAAATTGTTGACTGCCTGTTAATTGATAACCACAATCGCCCCCTTAATTCTAGAGAAATCTTGATTATGCGTGGCATTTGGCAGTATAGAACTTATAATCAAATTGCGATCAAGGCAGGTTATAGTCCCGGCTATTTTACCAATGTCGTTGCTCCAGAGTTGTTTGGACGACTCTCCAATGTCATCGGTCAGCGCGTGACCAAAAAAAACTGTCGGGTACTGCTAGAATCTTATGTTACCAGCCAAACAGCCCCCCAGACAAAACTTTTCCAGCAACAGCTGGCGAGAGTTTCCCGTAATGTTAACCAGGATATGTCACCTTCCTACCCCAGTGGCTCAGTTCCTCTGGACTCTCCCTTTTACCTCAAACGTTCTTCCGTTGAGGAGCAAGTTTATCAAGAAATCAGCAAACCAGGAGCCTTAATCAGGATTAAAGCCCCCAGAGAAATGGGCAAAACCTCACTGTTGCTAAGGATTCTGGACTATGGACAGCGCCAAGGCTACCGCACTATCAGCTTAAATCTAGAACAAGTAGACCGGGCAATTTTGAGCGACTTAAATCAACTTTTGCGCTGGCTATGTGCCAATATCGCTCGTCAGCTTCAGCGTAAACCAATGCTAGACGAGTATTGGGATGAGGATCTCGGAAGTAAAATTAGCTGCACCCTCTACTTCCAAGAATATCTACTACAGTCAATTAACACTCCCCTGATTTTGGCATTGGATGAGGTAAACCATATTTTCGAGCATCCCCAAGTAGCGCAAGATTTTCTACCTCTGTTGCGTTCTTGGTATGAAGAAGCCAAAAGACTGCCCATTTGGCAAAAGCTTCGTCTAATTGTGGTTCACTCCACAGAAATTTACGTTCCTCTGCAACTTAACCAGTCTCCTTTCAATGTGGGACTACCGATTCATTTAGACAGCTTCACCGCTGTTGAAGTGCAGCAGCTAGCCCAACGCTACAAACTCAATTGGGTAGATGGGGAAGAAGTCAGACAACTAATGGCAATGGTTGGGGGACATCCAGCACTGGTACACCTAGCACTCTATCATCTGAGTCGCAAGGAGATGACTCTGTCCCAACTGCTAGAAACTGCTCCCACCCCTACCGGGATTTATGCTCATCACTTGCAGCGTCATTGGGCAATCTTGGAAAAACAGCCCGAATTAGCACAAGCCCTTGATACAGTTCTCAATGCCACCGAACCTGTTGCCTTAGATCCAATCCTAACTCATAAGTTAAGCAGTATGGGGCTGATTAAACTTTCAGGCAATCAAGTCATGGCAGGTTGTGAATTGTATCGGCAGTTTTTTTACGAAAAAGAGAGAGCTTTTTAATAGCCAACTCATCATCAATTATTTTTTTTCATGAGTTTTTAGATGAGTTTTTAGATGAGTTTTTCTATGAGTTTTGGGATAATTTTTATGAGATTAAAAGACTCAAAACAAAACTAATATTAAGCATCACTTATTAAGAGTATGTAGAAAGAAATTCAAATCGACTTGTCAACACACAACTAAAAATATGCTCGATCAACCACAGCTTTTCCCTTGAGTTATTATCCCCTTCTTAGAGGATGTTTATAAAATAGATATAAAACTCCCGTGAGGGTCTAGAAACCGGGTTTCTTTTGGCATACATACTCAAATTCTCTGTTCTTCACCTATAGAAACCCGGTTTCTTTGGATCAAGCCTTTAAAGTCAAAAATCAGTTGTTTGGGACGATAAAAATGATGCAGGAGAATCTTTACCACCTGAAACCTTTATTCCCTAATCTAGTTTTGCCATATCCACCTTTAGCGATCGCACGCTTGTAACCTTCCTTTCACTCAGACGTGTTACTAGACATCTGTTTAATAACGTTTTAGGTGGTTTTGCTACTTTTAACGAGTCTCCCGAATAGTTAAACATTGTATCCAAATCATTCCAAAAGCAAAACTACCATTACAAAGGACAAATGACGGGTAGATGCGATAGCAGAACCTCCCGTAGGCTAATCCCCCGCACTTTAGTCGGGGGATGAGCTTAAAGGCTACAGTTATTTCATTGGTCGAAAACCAATAGCCCAGAAAATTAGTGATAACAAGCTCAGATTGTAATGCATTTGTCAATATATCTAGAGGCTGAAAAAATGTAAAAACGTAAAAAAATATTGTTTTTAGTTTAGCAATTGCCTAATCTTTAATTGACAAAGTTACTCCTCTACTCGACGAAATTAAAGATTAATTATCAATTTAACTGGTTGTCAATCAAGGAAAGGTGAATTATGTATACCGAGAAGAAATTAGATAATTTAGAAAAATTGCTTGAGGCTCTAAATCAAGCAATTTTTATTGCTAAAGCCAAGGCTAATAATGCTAAAAACAATCAGGAAATATCTGAAGAACAATGGCTAGAAGTAAAAGAAAAATGGGGTGAGTGGGAAACAGAAAAACTGAATATACAGGATTTAATCATGAATCAAGAGCTTAAAAATAAGCTGCTCAATAATATTCTTGATAGTCCTCTGGCAAAAATTAAGCAAGCTACAAAACGTCTCAAAAATCATGCTGGAAAGATTGATGATTTGAAATATTTTTTATCAGAAGTAGATAAGGCTTTGAAAATCTTTGGTAATATCATTAAGGTGATTTACATATCTGATTTTTGATTTACATTCAAAATAAAATATATAGAAGTGCGAGTAAAGTTTTGAAAGTATACTCAAACTGAAAGACATGTTTGACCATGTTGACAATAATCAAACAGGATTTGTATATAGCCAATCTAAAAAAAACAAAAAATAAACTGAATAGAAGCCGCCGGATACCCTAAGATAAGCTATGTACATTGGTGGAGAGTCAAAAATGTTTTCCTTATTTAAAGCTCCTAGATTTATGGATAGGCTGATACTTTTGACGTTATTCCTACTTATAAATATTATTTTATATGAGTTTTTCTATGAGTTTTTCTATGAGTTTTATGAGATGAAGACACCTAAAACAAATTAATCTTAAGAAAAAGAGGCTTATAGTAACTTAAATCAGACAATAAATGCTGGAATTGATTGCAGATTATGCTCAAAGGATATTCAATTATTGATGCGGATTGCCACGTTATTGAACCTCCCAGTATGTGGGCTGAGTATCTCGAACCGGAATTTTTCAAGTTTGCCCCTTCTACAGAGATGAAAATTCAAGGGGAAAGCATTGTAGAAAAAATATCCGAGCAAGTCCGCGCTATAGGAAATAAGCAAATGATGTCAGCCCACCCCCATGCTTATTTCCAAGGCTACAATGTCGAGTCTCACCTTCAAGAAATCGTGCAAATGGGGATCGATGTGGCGTTCCTTTATCCAACTTATGGATTGTGGCTCTTCGCTATCGATACTATGCAACCGGAAGTTGCTGGAGCTTTTACCCGCGCCTATAATAATTGGTTAAAGGATTTTTGCAGCTACGCTCCCAATAGCTTGAATGGAGTAGGAGCAATTAATCTGCACGCACCAGAGTCAATGGTGCATGAATTGCATCGGATTGTCGATTTTGGCTGGAAAGCCGTGTTTTTACGCCCTAACCCGGTAAAAAGAAGACTGTTAAACGACTTTGCTTACGAGCCTTTTTGGAGGGAATGCGAGAGACTAGGAATAGCGGTAGGCATTCACGAAGGTACCCACAGTCGTTTACCAACTACTGGTACGGACAGGTTTAACACTCGTTTTGCTACCCACGCTTGCTCTCATCCCATGGAACAGATGATGGCTTTATTAGCATTGATTGAAGGAGGAGTTTTAGAACGTCATCCGCAACTGAAAGTAGCTTTTCTAGAGTCTGGTTGTGGCTGGCTACCCTATTGGCTGTGGCGACTAGATGAAGAGTATGAAAATTTATTTTGGGAGGATAGAATTAAGGATAATATCAAAATGAAGCCCTCAGAGTATTTTCGTCGCCAGTGCTTTATTGCCATTAAGCCTTCAGAACCTTATTTGCCTCTGGTAATTGAATATATTGGTACAGACAACTTAATCTTTGGTTCGGACTATCCCCATATGGATCACAACCCGAACATCGTTGCAGAAATGGTAAAGCTTGAGAAAACCTTATCTAAGGAAACTGTGCAAAAGATTCTTTGGGATAATCCTCAGCGTTTTTACAATTTGGATATTAAATCCAATCGCAAATTAGAAAGGCACAGCATTACTTAAATATTCATTTTTGATGAAAAATTATATATGAAAAATTATTCACCTCAAGCGTAAATAAACATTGACGTTGCTGAATTTAACTATGAATCTTAAATACAAACCTCACCCCGGCTAAAGCCACCCCTCTCCTTAATAAGGAGAGGGGAAGGGGAGCCACTGCTGGGCTATGGTTAAGCGCGTTGTAGCAAGTGGCGTGATGAGGTGTATTCTGTAAATTCTGCCCTTCAATTCAGCAACGCCGGTTTTCGTTAATATTCATAGATTTTGATTTATCTTCACTTGCAACAATACCACCAGCACGATCTTGTTCTGGATGACCCATGATATCCTCAGGAATAAGAGTTTGAGTATGTGGAGGTAAAGTTGGTTCAGGATAAGTCCCTCATGGGTAGTCAAATCAAAGAATTTCAATTACCAGCCATAGTCAAACAACTCACAGAATCCACTTCCACTGCTTTAGCTGCAAGCATTAAGCAAATAGAAATAGCTACTCCTGTGAGTAAACAGCCAATTGCTACCACCTTTGTCAACCAAGGTAGTAGCGATATACCTCTGCTATTGCTTCACGGCTTCGACAGTTCCGTGTTAGAATTTCGTCGTTTGCTACCAGCCCTAGCCGCAAACCATCAAACTTGGGCAGTTGATTTATTGGGTTTTGGATTTACAGATAGACAGCCAGGAATTAGCTACAGTACCGCCGATATTAAAACCCATCTTTATCATTTCTGGAAAACCCTAATTAACCAACCTGTAATTTTACTTGGTGCTTCCATGGGGGGTGCTGCGGCGATTGACTTTAGCCTAACTTACCCGGAAATTGTGCATAAATTAGTGTTAATTGATAGTGCTGGTTTGACTGGTGGTTCACCCTTAACAAAACTGATGTTTCCGCCATTAGATAAATGGGCAACTGAATTTTTACGCAATCCCAAAATTAGGCAAAGTATTAGCCGTGCTGCATATAAAGATAAAAGTTTTGCTTCTGTTGATGCCCAAATTTGTGCAGCATCACATTTAGAAATGTCCAACTGGAATCAAGCTTTAATTTCATTTACCAAAAGCGGTGGTTATCAGCCTTTTAGGTTTACAAAACTCTCCCAAATTCAACAGCAAACTTTGATTTTATGGGGCGACAACGATAAAATTTTAGGTACAAAAGACGCCAACAGATTTAAACGGGCAATTCCCAATAGCAAAGTTGTGTGGATCAAAGATTGTGGACATGTTCCCCATTTAGAAAAATCACAAACTACCGCAGATAAAATATCAGAATTTGTCCAGTGATTCCTTGTCAGCATCTCATATAGCAATTTGCAACTAAATGAGGATTTAAATTATTGTGGGATGGGTATCCTTGCCCGAATTATTGTGGGATGGGCATTCTTGCCCGAATTATTGTGGGATGGGCATCCCTGCCCGAATTATTGTGGGATGGGCATCCTTGCCCGTCCAATTGTACTTCACAAAGACTAAATACTATAAATATTAATCTAATTATTCAAATTATTGTGGGATGGGCATCCTTGCCCGTCCAATTGTACTTCACAAAGACTAAATCTGATAAATATCTAAGGTGGTGCGTTAGACTAAAGTCATAACGCACCCTACTAAATATTAATCAAGCAACCACATTTGAGACTGAGAAGAATTATCCGCAGGTAGTGGGGGTTTTTTATGAGTTAGTCTTTCTTCATGACGGTATGATTTTCTATATTGACTTTGTATTGATTGGACAATTGCCTTTTCCTTTTCTTTCTCTTGGGATTTTGCTTCTTTCAAGCTATGAATTTCTTCTGTGAGTTTGCCATTCTCTTCTGCTAGATTTAGTGCGTCTTTCTTGGCATCATAAAGTTCTTTTGTCAGTCGTTCCGATAGTGTTTTTTGTGCCAACAAATCTGATTGCAAGCCAACTATTTGTTGCTGTAAATCCTCTTCATACTGATGTATTTCTTCGAGAGCATTTTTCGACTCTTTAATAGTTTCTTTTAAATCTTTAATCGTGACTTGCAAATCCTTAATAGTTTCCTCTAAAGCCGCTTTTTCTGCTTCTGCTTTTTGTTGTGCATCTATTTCTTCTGTACTTTCAGAAGATTCTATACTCACAGCAGTAGCTTCGATATCAATTGCCGATTCATCTGCACTAGGTGTATATTTTTTAGCTTCTTCTTGTGGCAAGCGAGTTGTGCGTTTTCTAGGCATAATTTTCTATTTCCTCCAAGAATTTTCTCATTTTTTAGCCCAGGAATAGTAGTCTAACTTTCTAATTTTAATTTCCTGAAAACACTGACTACCCTGCATTCCCACCAAGATATTGATTAATCACTAGACCTACAAGCGCCACTAATTCGTAGCCATGGGCACGGATAACCTTATCTTTACCTAATAAATATACCTCGTTATGGAACACAACAGAAATTAAAAATATAGCAATCCTAAGTCATTGGTGAAAAGTTAGATCCCCGACTTCGCAAAAGTTGTCGGGGATCTGGACACCATGAATTTTCGCAAATCAAACAGGACTGCTATAGTTGCAATAGAAGCAGCAAACAGCAATCTCAATCTCTGTATGACAGCAAATATTAACCTAGCAGACGGATTGAACATGCCCTTTTTTCTGGGGCAATGAAGTAGTGGGATACATGAATTCAGCAACAGCAATTTTGGCGTTGCTGTTAGCGCAGCTTGATATTAGCCATAAATAAGTATAATTTTAATATTGCCAAAGAATAAAATGGGTAATTATACTGATAAAGTGATAAATATGATATGAAGCTGTATCTACAAATATTAAAACTTAACATACAATTTATTATTTTATTTTTTGCGTAAATTACATCATTTTTTCTGGACAATTTTCTAGTGATAAATTTACTTTTAAAAAGTAATTTGTCCATCTGGAATTTATTATGCTTTCACTGCAAAAGATTCTCTTCATTGGAGTTAGTACAGCTTTAATATGTAGCTTTGGAAAAAGTGCTGAAGCATCTACTTTTTTTTCTACTAGCTCAGGACAAGTTGGAAGTGTGGATGCAAGCACAGGTAACTTCACTCCTTTGGTTACTAATGGTCCAGCCTTTACTGATATCGCATTAACAGACAACGGTGAACTTTTTGGTATTACTTTCACTGATTTATACCAAATAAATCAAAATACAAACTCATCCTCATTCGTTGGAAACCTTGGTTCATTTGGAATGAATGCACTTGGTTTTACTGACACAAATCAACTCTATGGAGCTCGTTTTAATGGGGGCTTTTACGAAATTGATGTTACAACTGGTGCTGCTTCATTGATTGCTGGTACTTCTAGCTTCCGGAGTAGTGGCGATATGGTATTCGATACAGTTAATCAGCAATTTTGGGCAACATCATCTTCTAACAAATTATTCACTATTGGTCTTGATGGCACCCTGAATGAAATTGGCGATCTAGGCTTCCAAAATGTGTATGGGTTATTCTTTGATAATGGAACTTTATATGGTCATACTGCTGTGGGTCAGCAGATTACCATCGACACAACAACAGGACAAGGCACTTTTGATAAAAATATTACAGGTCATCAAGGAAACATTTGGGGATCGGCATCACTTCCCTCAAGCGGTCCTGGACAATCTGTTCCTGAACCAACTTCTGTACTCGGTTTACTAGGATTTGCGACTTTTGGTGCAAAATCAATTTTGAAGCGTAGAAAACGCAATTTTGAAAATTCTAACTAGGAGTGTTGCAAAAAATAATTATTCTGTACCTGTAGCAAATCCAGTTTTTAATCCTGCTTAATAACACACAAAACATATTGTAGGGTCATAGCGCTGCCATGACCCTACAATAATCATATGCTCGATTCTTTTTTCAAATCGGTATTACTTTGATTACTTAGTACTGGGTTTCTGATATTTACCCGGATACTTCCTCTGGAAATATTCTTCCATTACTTTTAACACCATCGGTCCAGCGAGGCTACCCCCACCACCACCGGAATGTTCCGTAAACGCCACCACCACAATTTCCGGCTTATCTAATGGTCCATAGGCACCAAACCAAGCGTGATTCTTCTTTACTCTACCCTGCCAAGCCTCTGCGGTTCCACTTTTACCAGCCAATGGGGGAACTGTGGGTTGATTTAGTTTCGTCCCTGTCCCTCCAGTAATCACCTTCCGCAGTCCTTGATGCAGAATCTTGATAGTTGTAGGCTTCATATTTAAGGACTCTCGCCAGGTTTTTGCTTCTTCATTGTCTTTCAGTAAATGGGGTTGTACCCGATAGCCGCCATTTGCAGGCACAGCAAACATCACAGCCACCTGCAAAGGTGTAGTTAACAATGCCCCTTGACCAATTGACATATTAATCGAATCCCCTACCGTCCAGGGCATTTTCCAGAGTTCCCGTTTCCATTTCTCATCGGGAACAAAACCTTTGGCTTCTTCATTGACGAGTTCAATCCCACTTCTTTCACCAAACCCAAACTTGCGAGACCATTCAATTAAAGTAGGACCCCCCACTCTCCTACCAACTTGATAGAAAAATGTATCGCTACTCCAAGCCATTGCCCCTGTAAATCCCAACGGACCAAATCCAGCGTGATTCCACTCCCCAAATGTTACCCCACCCACGGTATAAGAAGGATAAGTTTGCAATACCGTATTGGGAGAAAATTTACCGGATTCCAATGCAGCAGTAGTGGTAACAATTTTGTAAGTACTGGCAGGTGGAAAACCGCTAAGGGCACGATTTACCAAAGGATGGTTTTTACCTAACAGTATACTTTCTAACTGTTCGCGTTCTTTGGCAGAAAGTCTTTGCTTAGAGAAAATATTCGGCTCAAAGGTAGGGTGAGATACCAAAGCGAGGACAGCACCATTATTGGGATCGATGGCTACAATTGACCCGTTATAACCCTTTAAAGCTTTGTCCGCTGCCTTTTGTAAATCTACATCTATAGTCAGACGGATATCTTGACCAGGTTTTGCTTGTTTTTCTCCCAAAATTCGTATCGGTTGCCCTTTACGATTCACTTCCAACTGTTGACCACCCCATTCACCCCGTAACACCTTTTCATAAGCCCTTTCCACACCCATTTGACCGATAACATCTCCCAGTCGGTAGCCTTCTTCTTTCTTTTTTTTCAACTGTTTGGGACTTAATTCTCGCGTATATCCCAGCACATGAGCCAATTGTTGACCGTGGTTATAAAAACGCACCGCTTCTGTGTGAATTTCTACATCATTAAGTTCATTTTCATACTCTTTCAGTGCAGTGATTTCTTCTAAACTCAGGTCACGGGCAATTCGGACTAGGGAAGCAGAGTTAGCACCTTTTTCTTCCAATTTCTTGACCATCTCTTTTTCGGGGATATCAAGAATTTTAGATAAAAGGGGACCCACCTTAGACCATGCAGGTTTAGTATGAGCCATGGGCCATAAATATACAGAACGGGGATAGCGGGTAGTAGCTAACAGTTTACCATGACGGTCAAAAATATTACCTCTTTCTGGTTGTTTGTGTATAGTCCGAATCCGGTTACTTTCAGCTCTTTGCCGTAATTTTTCCCCTTCCACCAGTTGCAAATGTGCCAAACGTCCAGCAATTCCTCCCAGCATCAAAAGGGTAAATATGATAAAAAATATGGATTGTCTACTCTTGCCAACAGTACGTGTATCTTTTTTGCTGCGAATATACGGTGATTGTAATAGTCCCATAAGACAAAAAGCAATTATAAAATTAGTATTATCATGTATACAATAGCGCTATACCATGACCCGGTATTTAAAGTTAAATAATTGCATTGGTGAATGCTAACGGGAACAGGGATTAAGAGTAGGGGCGCAATGCTTGCGCCCACCAGGCGCGGAGTTAGTAGGGGCGCAATGCTTGCGCCCACCAGGCGCGGAGTTAATTAGGAAGTTATTATTCTCCCCCCATCTCCTGGGCGGGGAAACCCCGCCCCTACTCTCCCCATTTCCCCATCTCCTGGGCGGGGAAACCCCGCCCCTACTCTCCCGGATCTCCCCATTCTCTTCGCTTCATAGATTAATATGGATGGAAAATCTCACGTAACATTACGGTGCTTCTTCTTTTGAATATGGTTCCAATTATCACCCCACATCAGGGAGAGAAGGTGGCTTGTCAGTCCCTTGATGTTGAACTGCATGGCGTTTTCAAATTTTTCCACCAAGAACCTGCGGTACATGGTATAGACTTGGAGATTAAACAGGGAGAATTTTTTAGTATCCTAGGACCTTCTGGTTGTGGTAAAACCACCACACTACGCTTAATTGCCGGGTTTGAGTCAGCGGACGCTGGGAAATTGTTGATTCGGGGTCAATCAATGGCAAATGTCCCACCTTACCGACGACCAGTCAATACAGTGTTTCAAAGCTATGCCCTATTTAACCACCTAAATGTCTGGGATAACATTGCCTTTGGACTGCGGTTACAAAAATTACGCAAAGCCGAAATAGAAACCAGAGTTAAAGAGGCTTTAGAACTAGTGAAAATGTCAGCCTTGCGATCGCGTTTTCCGACTCAACTATCTGGCGGTCAACAACAACGTGTAGCATTAGCGCGGGCGCTTGTCAACCATCCAGCGGTGTTACTATTAGACGAACCATTGGGAGCGTTAGATTTAAAACTGCGTAAGCAAATGCAGGTAGAGTTATCAACTTTACATCAGGAATTGGGTTTGACTTTTATTATGGTGACCCATGACCAAGAAGAAGCGCTATCCTTATCTGATCGCATTGCGGTCATGAATCACGGCAAAATAGAACAAATTGGCACTCCCAATGAAATTTACGAGAATCCTCGGACGGCATTTGTAGCTGATTTTATTGGTGATACGAATTTATTTGCAGGTGAGATTGTAGAAATTAACAGTTCAAGTATAAAAATTGTGACTCCAAGGGGATTATCCTTTGTAGTCAGTCGTCAAGAAAATACACCTACGGGATTACAAGAACCAGTGGTGGTGAGTGTACGTCCAGAAAAAATTCAGCTTTCACTTTATACACCCAACGTCCAAACTAACTGTTTTGAAGGACGGTTAGTTAACGTCATGTATTTGGGAACTCATGTAAATTATGTGGTGGAATTGCTTGCGGGTGTAAACATCACAGTTTTGCAACCCAATACCTTTGGTAGTTTACCCAATATTGATACTCCCATCTATGCGTGGTGGTCAGAAAATGATTGTTTGGCTTTATCAAATAGTTAGTTATTAGTCATTTGACAAATAACAAATGACATAGACAAAGGAGTAGCTAGTCTACGACAATGCCTTACGGCATACCCGCAGGGTATGACCAATGACAAATGACCAATGACAAATAACAAATGACTAACAGAAGAAAATTTATTCAAGGGGTGACAGCAATTGCTGGTTTGTCTTTAACTAGTTGTGGTTGGAGACTTGCTGATGTCAAAGCTTCTTCTACCAATAAAGGTTCCCGAGACAAATTAGATATTTACACTTGGTCTCAATATATCGATAACAAATTACTTAAAAGCTTCACTACTCAAACAGGTATTCAAGTAAGTGCTAGTGTTTATGATTCTAATGAATTTATGCTAGCAAAATTACGAGCTGGGGGTGGTGGTTCATACGGTATTATTTACCCATCCGACTATATGGTACAAAAGATGGCGGATTTGGGATTATTAACAGCAATAAATCACGAAGGTTTAATTGGTTTAGAAAATTTATCTTCTCAATTCAAAAATCCTGCCTATGACCCTAATAATCGTTATAGTATTCCTTTTAGTTGGGGAACAACAGGTTTAATTTATAATTCCGAAGTTCTGACAAAACCGCCAGAAGATTGGAATTATCTTTGGCAAAATAAAGAGAAATTAAGTAAGCGAATGACACTGCTTAATGATATCCGAGAAGTGACGGGAGCAGTGTTAAGAATGTTAGGCTATTCTTATAATTCTCAAAACGAAAATGAACTAAAGCAAGCTTATGAAAAATTGCAGGAACTAAAACCAGCAATTGCAGCTTTTGATACTGACTCTTGGCGCAATCAAATATTAGCAGGAGATTTACTGATAGCAATGTGTTATTCAGCAGATGCAGTGCCAATTTCCAAAGAAAATCCTAAATTTAAATATGTACTTCCTAAGAGTGGTTCTTCTCTCTGGACTGACACCATTGCTATACCTAAAACATCTCCCAATCCTGATGGTGCATATGCTTGGATTAATTTTATGTTACAACCAGATGTAGGAGCGCAAATAAGTAAACGTCTTAGTATTGCTACACCCTATAAACAAGCCTTTGAACTATTACCAAAACAATTACAAAATAATACTACTTTGTTTCCTCCAGAATCTATTTTAAAGAATTGCGAACGCATTCGACCCTTGGGAGATTTTGAGGAGGTTTATGAGCGTTACTGGACACAATTAACTAGTGGATAAAATATCAGTTTTTAGGGGCACGATGCCCCCATTTGTAGGGGCGCAATGCTTGCGCCCATTTGTAGCAATGCTTGCGCCCAAGAGTTATGAATGAAATAATTTGTTAGTTAATACTTGTGTTATTTATGCTAATTTTATTATTAGTTAACAGCATTTTTAATTTTTAATTTTTTAATTACCGATGTCTTCTTCTCAAGTAAAAGTAACAGATAATTTTCAGAAAGTGCAAAAATTGCAAAAATCGTCAAAATCGCCAATCAAATGGTTGCAACCGTTGATATTACTTGCACCCGCAGGGATTTGGTTATTACTATTGTTGGTGTTACCCACACTAATAATTCTAGAATTAAGTTTAGTTCCAGGAATTAGACCAGGGGATTTAGTAAATCCCAGTGGATTTGAGAACTATATTCGGATAATTGACCCAATTTACCTGCAAGTAATCTGGCGATCGCTATTTTTTGCTGTGGGTACAACAATTATTTGCTTGATTTTGGGTTTACCTATAGCCTATTGGATTGCACAGATAGCACCACCAAAGTGGCGAAATTTGCTTTTGTTAGCCTTTGTTTTACCCTTGTGGACTTCTTCCTTACTTCGTTCCTATGCTTGGATTACTATTCTCCGTCCTACGGGTTTACTTAATAGCCTACTGACTTATTTTGGCTTACCTACTTTGGCTTTACTGAATAGCAATTCAGCAGTATTAATTGGCATGAGTTACAGCTTATTGCCATATATGGTACTGATTTTATACGCTTCCCTAGAAAAATTAGACAAGGGTTTACTAGAAGCAGCAGCTGATTTGGGTGCTAATCCTTTACAAGCATTTTTTAAAGTCACTGTACCCCAAACAATTATTGGAATTGCTGCTGGTTCTTTCTTGGTATTTATTACAGCTATTGGAGATTTTATTAATCCAGAATTACTTGGTGGTGCTTCTAGTATGACGGTAGCACGACTAATTTATAACCAGTTTTTGGGAGCAGCACAAAATTGGGGTTTTGGTTCGGCTTTAAGTTCAACTTTAATCTTAGTTGTTAGTATTGCCATTGCGCTTTTAATTAAATTTGGTGAAGCCACACCCAAGCGGTAAAAAATTAAAAATTAAAAATTAAAAATTCATGGGTGCAAGCATTGCACCCCTACAGACGGGTGCAAGCATTGCACCCCTACAGACTTCTAATCCTGATTACCTATCTATTAATTCTGATTTAATAACCGCTGAACAGTAGAGATAAACTCATGTTCTAAATAAGGCTTGGTTAAGTAAGCTGTTGCACCCAAGGATTGTGCTAGCTGACGATGTTTTTCTGCACTACGAGAAGTTAGAACTGCTACGGGTATATTTGAAAAAATAGAATTTTTCCGTAGATTACTTAACAGTTCAAAACCATTCATGCGCGGCATTTCCAAGTCGGAAATAATCACCTGAACTTCAGAATTTCCCTGCAACTTTTCTAAAGCATCTACACCATTTTCAGCTTGCAATACTTGATAGCCATATTTTTGCAAAGTCAGAGAGAGAGTTTGACGTAAACTAATAGCATCATCTACTACCAAAATCACCTTGCTGCCGTTTTTCTTTAATTGTGGAGGTTGTTCTATTGTTGCAGAATTTGTGGTAGCAGACCCACCAAGCAGGGGTGTAGATTGGACCTTTGTGGATGATGCTGGTAAAGCTTTGTTTTTTGAGGAAACACCTGCTGGAAGTGCCATGGTATCGATTGCTGCTGTTTGCATCTCTCTAGACTCTAGCAGGAGGGGAGCATCAATTACTAAAATCAGGTTACCATTTGCCAAACTACTGCAACCATAAATATATTTTGGAGGAGTAATTGCATTTCCTAAAGGTCTGATTACTAGTTCTTGTTCACCAATAATTTGGTCAACTTCTAAAGCCAAAAGTTCTTCTTGATTTCCACCTATCACCAGCACAGGATGCTTCATTTCTCCTGGATTGTTGCCGATGGGTGTATTGTGTATATTGCCACCACTAGCAAGGGAACCACCATAGGATATTAACTCTGAAAGTTGACGGATGCCAAGCATACACTCATCCTTACCAGTATTCCAGTGTAAGACTTTTTTCCCTTCAAATTCTTTGATTTGTTCAGCAGAAGGAAGGACAATTTTTTCAATACTGTTTAATAAAAAAGCATAAACAGCACCTCCAGCTTGGACTATCATTAATTTATCGGTTGTCATAGAAAAAGGTATTTTGAGTACGAATGTTGTGCCTTGATTCGGTAAGGAGTGAACTGCAATCGACCCATCAAGTCCTTGCAAATGAGCACGTACAATATCTAAACCCATACCACGTCCAGAAATATCAGTAACCTTACCAGCGGTGGAAAATCCTGGTGCAAACAATAGGTCTAATAGTTCTTCTTGAGTTGGTGCATCATTACTACTGATTAAATTTAGTTCAATGGCTTTATTATGAATTTTTTCTAAATTTAATCCTCGTCCATCATCGTCAACTTCGATAATAGTTTGACTACCTTGATGATAAGCGTTAATTTCAATTACACCTTGTTCCGGTTTGCCAAACTGACGACGAATTTCCGCTGCTTCAATTCCGTGGTCAAAAGCATTACGTACCAAGTGTACCAAGGGGTCGTAAAGCTTTTCCGCAATCGCTTTATCCACCAAAACTTGTGTACCACTAAGTTTTAATTCCACATATTTACCATAGACATTTCCCAGGTTTTGTAACATTTGAGAAAAGCGATTAAGGATATTACCCAAAGGCATCATCCTCGCTTCATCTACGTTTTCTATAATTCCCAAGACTAGACGCTGTGTTTTGTCTTGAATTTGATTAGATTGTTTAAGAAGTAATTCAAGGGATTCTGTGGTTTCTTGAATTTGCAGTGTTTCTTCTGTTGCTTCATGTACTGCTAGATGAAATTCTGTATATTCATCCATTTCCAGAGAATCAAAATTTACAGATGCAAGGTTTTGCATGTTTTGTGAGGCACAATTTTGTATCTGTAGTGGCAAATCCCTTAATTTATTTATAGTAGTTTGGTGTCTGGAAAGTTGCTGGAACAATTGTTCAAGAACTGCTTGGAGTTGCTCATCCTGTAAAGTTCGTCGTTTATGATTAATTAGTAATTCCCCAGCCAGATAATTCAAGTTTTGTAGTCCCTCGACATTCACCCGCACAAAGGAAATTGGTCGAACATTTTTATGTTTTGTCTGGAATTTATCTTCTATTCGCTGGTTGGTTGTTGTTTGTGAATCCTGAACTACTTCCGCAATTGATTCAACAGTATCTACTACTAATTCTTCAGTATTTTCAACTAATTTATCATTAAAGAATTCTTCAGTTATTTCTAAATCATCATTATTGTTCTCTTCAGTTTGTCTGTTTACAAATTGTTCGTCCGGGGATGGGGCAATCTCTTCTCCCCATATTGTCTCTAGCAAATTAGTACTTTCTTGATTTGATTCAGGATTTGCTTCAGGATTTGATATCTCTTTGAAATCTAGTAGTTTTTGTAACTTTGGTTGATCAATCCATTGTTTTTCTTCTTGGGTGACAGGAGGATGATTTTTATATTCTTTTGCTATTGCAGCGACTTTATATTGTAATTTTTGAATAACTAGAATCTCCTCCTCATTAGAATATTGAAATTCAGCAACAGCGAGGAGAATTGCTAAAATTAATCCTTGGCGATAAATACAAAGACTTCTTTTATCTTCTTCATCCTCCACAAATGTTAAAAAGTCGTTGAGCCAGTTATCAATATAATTTAGAGAATTTTCTGCCGCTAATTTAGGAATCAGCAAATCTATACTAAGTTCTTGTTTAGCAATTTCTAGAACATGATGAAACCATCCTAAAATGTAGCGAATTACTTTTAAATAAAATTTGGCAACTGCTGGTTTTAAAGGCTCATTTTTCACCTTGTAATCTTGTGTGAAAAATTTGTATAGTTGTTCAGCTTCTCTTCTTAAGGAGTTAAATGTAGCAGATGTGGTAGGGGATGTTATATCAGATGTAACGGATGGTTCCTCCGTTAGCTGTAGTTCATCTGTCGTGGGGGATATAACTGTTGTGTCACCAAATAGGGTATCTGGTTCCTCTGTTAACTGTAAATCATCTGTATCTGCAACAGAAGACAATTCCCTCAAAGCTGGGGAAGGTTCTCCACCACGGGTGCGATCACCAGCCAATACAACTTCTCTTGCTTGCTGTAAATCTGCAAGGGCAATTTCGGCAATTTTAAGTGTATGAGTAGGATTTACTTCCAGCGCAGCAATTATGGTTTTGCCAATTTCTCCAAATCCAGGCAAATTTAAAGATTCTGCCAAACCAATAAATATCTCAGCTTGAGAATATAAAAAATCGCCGAGTTCATCAGATGGTGGGGGATTTTGAATTGTTTCGGCAATACTTTCTATACTTTGAGTTACTCCAGTTTCAAAAATAGATTCTACAATATCAAATCCTAATTCTTCTGAAGTAGGAATATAACCATCTGCACCGAAAGCATCCCCTAATTTTTCTTGTAACTGCCCAAATATTGAAGCTGTTCTTTGAAGTATATCTTCACTATTAAAAGAGCTTCCATTTATTTCAGCACTAACTGGTAATTGGAGACATTCGTAAGCTTGGAATAAAAGCGTTTGTAATTCGGCATCAATTGCCACATCTGGGTTATAAAGAGCCTTAAATATATCTTCTAAAGAATGGGCAATTTCGTTAATAACCTCTAATCCAACATTAGCTGCTCCTCCTTTAAGAGTATGAGTTGCTCGCATTAAATTATGTACTGTAGCAGTGCTACGTTCTGCGGATAAATTGAACAGTTCTTGTTCAATAGTTTGGAGTAATTCTGGGGCTTCACTTAGGAAGTAAATATAGCCTTGTTCTCGAATTGAAGGATCTGTAATCATAATTTATTTATGAGTTATGAGTAGGGGCGCAATGCTTGCGCCCAATGTAGGGGCGCAATGCTTGCGCCTAATAAGCGCAGAGTTACCAATTTTTAATTTTTAGAAGAATTTCATCAATATAAACGAGTTATTTAGTAACATCAATATTTACTAGTTGTGAATGTCGTAATAACCTTAACAAATATTTAGTTTTCCTGGCTTATTTGTAGGAAATATACATTTTGGCTAGGAAATTATTTCTACTCTGACCTCCACTAGCTTCTTCGACATTTTCATTACTCCTTGTACTCAAGATGAGCGAAAACTCAAGAATAAGGAACTATAAATTATGAATTATTATTTTTAATTCCTTATTATTGGACGCAAACATTGCCCCCCTACATTGGGCGCAAGCATTGCACCCCTACTAATTCTTGGGCGCAAACATTGCGCCCTTACAAACTATTTATTACTGAACTTTGAACTTACTGACGGTTATCAATAGTTCTTGTGCAGTTGCTGATAACTGTTGAAATACAGCCGCAATTTGCTGGGATTCTACAACGGTATTGTGAGAAATTTCTGCTACATCTTTCATTGAGGTTGTGACTGATGTAGAACGTTGAATTTGTGTTTGGGTAGCATCAGTAATTCGTAGCAAGAACTCACTAATTTTGCCAGTAGCAGCCACAATAGCATTCAGGTTTTGGCGAGTTTCATTGACCAAATTAGTACCTTCTACTACCTGCTCAATACCTGTTTCCATAGCTACTGCTACTTCCCCAGTTTCCGTTTGAATTTCTTGGACTAACTTTTCAATTTCGATTGTCGCTGCGGATGACTGACGAGACAAAGAACGAACTTCATCCGCTACCACCGCAAAACCTTTACCATATTCCCCTGCACGGGTAGCTTCAATGGCAGCATTTAAAGCTAGTACGTTAGTTTGGGTGGCAAAACTGCTAATCAAATTCACCACTTTGGAGATTTTTTGGGAAGATTCACTTAAACGTTTAATTTTTTTGCTGGTTTGAGCAACAGTTTCACGAATCCCTTGAATCGCTTCTACAGTCATATTCATGGCTGCATCCCCAGACTCTACGGTTTGGTTTGCTTCTTTAACTGCAACTTGCACTAACTCTGCGTTAGATGCTACAGCTTTGGTAGAATCTGCCATCTGCTGAATTTCCCCTAAAGCTTCCGTAACTTCTTGGGACTGATTCTCTGCCAGGTTTTTCAATCCTGTCAGAGCAGTATTGCTGTTAGTGGAGATTTCTACCACTTTTTGAGCTGCTGTTTGTACCTGAACAACAATTTGCCGTAATGCTTGTATAGTATTATTATAAGAATCTGCAATTGTACCCAACTCGTCTTCGGTAATGGGTGCGCGTACCGTTAAATCGCCATCTAAAGCAGGTCTAACAGCCTTCAGCAGCTGTATGGCTCCTTTTTGTAGTTCTTCCCTTGCTGATTTGTCCTGCGCTGCTGCTGTTGCTAGTTGTGTTGACTGTTCTTGTAGCTGTTGCAGATACTCAGCTTGCTGTACAGATACACCCAACTGATAGGCAATTCGCTTGACTAGTTCAATTTCTTCTTCTTGCCACTCACGGGGTGCGTCACACTGGTG
>JASJCY010000244.1 GCA_030065825.1 Nostocaceae cyanobacterium
CCCATTAGTTTTGATGGCTAGTTTTATAGTCATATTTATATGACTTTGACTATTAGACTGGGACTTATAGTCCCAGGTGGGTGTGATGGAAACCCCATCATATTTTATGGGACAAACCACTAGTTTAATTATCTGAGGTTTGAGAATTACGCACCACACTCAAAATACTGAAGACTTTACGGTCATTTCAGTGAGGGTAGTCATTTATCTAATGGGCAGGAGGAGACTCGAACTCCTATGACCGTAAGGTCGCCACATTTTGAGTGTGGTGCGTCTACCAATTTCGCCACCCGCCCTGGGAAGCAACCTCACTATTATACACAATTTTGTAATTTTGCAACAAGTTTTCATATTCTTTGCTGCTTGCCCAGCGATCTATTTCTCTTGCCCGTAATACAGGGACTGGATGGGTCATTTGGGCTGTTTGTGCTGCCTTGACCATTTCACCAAGTTCGCTGTTGCTAATTTCATCATAAGCACGAGCTTGGGCAATAAAGGCATCCAAATTCAGTTGGGGTGCTAAAGTTGGGGAACCACCAGCTAATTTCATTAACACCGACATCATCACTTTCGGATTTTGGGTTACCAATAACGCAGCGCGGTCGCAGGTAAATTCAGCACAGCGTACCCATTCCAATAGTTGTGTTTGGATTATTTGAGCGATCGCCACTCCGAAGTTAGGTACGGTTGCTGCGGCTAATATCAGTAAATTTACTGGGGTGAGATAAACGCTATGGTCGCATTTTAAGTGTCCCAATTCATGGGCGATTACCCCTTGAATTTCCTCTGGTTCCAGCATATCAATCAAGGATGTATGCAGGACAATAAAAGGTTGCTTACCTCGCATCGCAAAGGTGTAAGCATTGGGAACCGGGGAGGAACGGACGTACAACTGGGGCACTTCCATGTCCAAAATTTTACAAGCTTCTAACAATAATTCATGGAGATGAGGCAGTTGTTTTTCACCCACTAAGACACTGGAAGCAATATTTTCCGCATAGAAAACTTGCTCTGCTAATGGTCCTAGCAGATTACGTACCATCATATCTAACCCCGGTATCTGCTTCAAGGTTTTGGTTGCTTCCAAGTCTAGAGGATGGCGAAAAGCATCTGCCCTCAAACCAATTAATGCTGTTTTCAACAAGGACATGGGGACACAAACTGTAAATTAAAAACCTAGCTATACAGCTAGTATAACTATGAAAAAACAATTTGGAGGGAATGGTAAATAAGGAAAACAATTAAAAATTAAAAATTGAGGAAGATGGGGAAGAAGTAACTATAGCGGTTTTCACTTGGGTATAATACACCATGAGTGGGATGGGCATCCCTGCCCGTCCTAATTTCACCCATTCCCTTTGTATTGTAATCAATCGAAAACCGCTATAATTCTCCATTATCTTGACTATTTACCGTTTTTAACCGTTTTTAACCCTTTACCCTTTACCTTTTACTCTATTTTCTTACTCTGTGTTACCAATTGATACACGTTTGACTTTAGCCCCCAATTGTTGCAACTTGAGATCCAATCGTTCATAACCGCGATCGAGATAGTGTAATCCTTGAATGGTAGTTAATCCTTCTGCTGCTAAAGCTGCCACAACCAAAGCTGCTGCAGCTCTTAAGTCTGTACCTTGTACAGGTGCTCCTGACAACATAGGCACTCCCCGGACAAAGGCAGTATTACCTTTGACTCGAATATCTGCTCCCAAGCGGTTTAACTCAGAGGCATGACGTAAGCGATTTTCAAATACAGATTCGTTAATTACGCTATCCCCTTGAGCTACAGTCAGCAGAGCCATAAATGGTGCTTGCATATCCGTAGGGAATCCTGGATGGGGTAAGGTATCAATATCTATTGCCTTTAGGGCTTTGGCTGGCAAGATACGTAAGCAATCTGGTGCTTCTTCAATTACCGAGACTCCAATCTCTTCTAGTTTAGCAATCACAGGTGCTAGATGCTCTGGAACTACTGGCGAAAGGGTTATTTCTGAGCGAGTAATGGCTCCTGCCAGCAAAAATGTCCCGGCTTCAATGCGATCGGGAATAATCGTGTAGTCAACGGAATGCAATTGGGGAACGCCAACGATGGTAATGGTACTTGTACCAGCACCCTGTATTTTCGCTCCCATAGCGATACAGAAATTCGCTAAATCAACTACTTCCGGTTCCCGAGCAGCATTTTCGATTAGGGTTTCCCCTTCTGCTAAGGTAGCTGCCATCATCAAGGTTTCTGTGGCTCCCACACTGGGAATATCCAGGTAAATTTTTGCACCATGGAGTCGGCGGTTTTCTCCAGGAACATGAGCATTACAAATACCATGTTCGATTTGTACCTCCGCTCCCATGGCTTGCAATCCCCGGACATGTAGATCCACGGGTCTGGCACCAATGGCACAACCCCCTGGTAATGGCATTTGTGCCACCCCTAATCGTGCCACCATGGAACCGATAGCGAAAAAGCTTGCCCGCAACTGCGTAACTAGCTCGTAAGGAGCTTTGGATGATGTAATTTCACTAGCATCTATGTCTAAAATTTCACCATTACGCTGCACATGCACGCCCAAAGCCGATAATACCTCACCCATTCGTTCCACATCCGCTAATGACGGTACGTTACGAATGCGACAATTTCCCGAACATAATAAAGCTCCCGCCATAATCACCAGTGCAGAATTTTTCGCACCGCTAATTTTGACATGACCTTGCAAACGATGCCCACCCCATATTTGCAAGACTGAGGAGTCTGCGACAGGTGTAGTTTTGGCATCTGGTAAGCTGCCAGAACGATTAATAAGCCTACCCTCCACAAAAATAAGTAAATTTTATCAGTTAGAAGTTGGTTTTGATTCTACAGTGAACTAGACCACCGCACAGGCAAATGGGGTTTGTGTACTCATAGGGGAATGCCTTAGCTTACACAAAAGTCCAAGCTTTGGTCTTACCTCCCCTCCTACAGTAGAGACGGCTGAACCATCCGCTCTTATGGGCATCTCCTCCAAAGAGGCTATGCCAACGCCAGTTGCTCACCTTTAGCATTCTGATATCCTCTGCCCTAATGTTGGTTCCTGCGTTCCCATCTCTATCCTAACCAGATAGTCTTTAACCCGGTAATTACTCGTATAACCTAGTAATACTCTGTATTAGGTGCTATCTAACCTGCCTCCGGTTAATTGCCGGAGATTGTTTTTATGTAGATGTTGATACTTCCGTTAGCATCTCTATCAATTTTATGTCCGCAACTGGGACAATTGAACTTTTTAGAGCCTCCTAATTTGCGGTGAATATGCCCACATTTTGAACAAGTTTTGCTTGTGTATTCTTCTCCAATTTCTATTACCTGACTACCGTGTTTAGCCGCTTGATGAATAAGTCTCTGCTTGAAACGGTAATGCGCCCAAGTCAACATAGAACGCGCTGTTTTGCTGTTTATTTTCCGTTGAGCTCGATATACCATCTCTGATGATTCAAAGCTTGGAATGATGACTTGGGAATAACTAGAAGTTAGAGGGCAAGCAACCTTTTTATGACATTTATCGACTAGGTTTTGAATTTTAATCCGCAACTGTTGAGCAAGCTTTCTGAGATTAAATCTTTTACGCTTGTTATCTCTACCTTTAGCTAAGCGCGGTTTCTGATTGAATCCGGTCTAAACGCTTGCAGAGAGTGACTATGCGCGATATCGACCCACTACCTAATTCAATAATTTTATTGCCATCAAATCCAGTTAAAAATGTTCTGACTCCGGGGTCTAAAGCAATCGCTTATTGATTATTATTACGTAACTTTTCCGACTAAACTGTGTAAGTTATAAACCATCTACCTCTATCGAAAATAATATTAAAATCGCTGGAGATGGTTTCCGGTATGTTTTCACTGGGGTTAACTTTTAGACTAGAAAGCTTAACTTTGCTATCAGTTTTATGGGTTGGATAAGTAATGCCTTTCTTCCAGTTTGAAGATTGTAGGATAAAAGATAAAACTGGGTTGCGACAACTCCGGAACTTTAGCGTTAACTTGTTTTCTTTTTTAGTCTTTTTGAATGCTACATGAGCATCAATAACAGCCGCACCGCGTAAATTAAATGGGGTTGAATTTACCCAATCTGGAATACCCAACATCACTAATTTACGTAGATCATAAGCACTAGGCAGTTTCTTACCTTCTTTGTAAGTATCGCGCAGTGTTGTCATAGCAGCATTATAACAGTATCTACTTGCAGCCAACCATTTACGTCAAACAGCTTTTAGCTCAGTTTTCGGGTAAACTCTTATCTTCTTTGATTTGAGATTTGTACTTCCTGAGTCCGTAAAGTCTGCACTCAAAGACATGAACGATTGCCAGTATATCTTCCACCATTTCTCTTTCTGGGCTAAGCTCTGTGTTGTTACAAACCACGAGTTCTGTATCGTTAAGTTCACAAATCCATCGCAGCAACTCAGCCCTTCTTTCGGGGTAACATATTTTTTAGACATTTTGGTGTATTAAGCTCACAGTTAATACTACCATAACTCTCTGGTAATTTCCGGAATATTCTGGAAATTAATATTTATTTACCCTTCTATCACCAACAGTACCGCAGTGAGCACAAGTCCACTCCCTCACATCTAATGGCATCTTATTAAAGATTTAAATTTTGGCGCGGTTTAGATGTGAAATAACCAGAGAGTAGTTTCTTGACATCAAAGGATAATTAAGTAATAATAATAAATTGTCAATGAAATAGTAACTTAAGCGGGACTGGCGGAATTGGCAGACGCGCTAGATTCAGGTTCTAGTTTCCTCACGGATGTCCGGGTTCAAGTCCCGGGTTCCGCATTTAATTTTGAAGAGTAAAGCCTATAATTTTTGCTCTTTGTTTTTTGTTTTTGCCCATAATCGTGTTAACCAGTCTCCAAAATCCCTTAGTCAAGCAAATTCGTAAACTCCATTCTGCCAAAGAACGACACAAGCAGCAGTTGTTTTTGCTGGAAGGAACCCATTTGTTAGAAGAAGCTTGTACGGTGAATTACCCCTTGGTGTGCTTGTGCTGTACCTCCCAATGGCAAAACACTCATCCCCAATTGTGGCAAACAGCTTGTAGTCAATGTGAACGGGCAGAAATTGTGAGTGAGGAAGTATTAGAGGCGATCGCCACCACGGTACATCCTGATGGGGTAATAGCCACAGCAAAAAGGGGTAATCCTCAAACTCAAGTACCATTTACTGGTTTGGTATTAGCTTTGGAAACTGTGCAAGATCCTGGCAATTTAGGAACAATTATTCGCACTGCGGCTGCTGCTGGTGCATCTGGTTTGTGGCTCAGTGATGATAGTGTAGATTTAGATAATCCTAAGGTTTTACGGGCAACAGCTGGGCAGTGGTTTCGTCTACCAATGGCGGTAACCCATAATTTAAATTTGACTTTGCAACAAGCTAAGGAAGCAGGAATGCAAATAATCGCAACTTTACCAACTGCAAGTTTAACTCACTGGGAGGTAGACTGGTGCCAACCCAGTTTGATTTTGCTTGGTAATGAAGGTGCTGGTTTGTCGGCTTCTTTAGCAGCACTGGCAGACGTACAAGTCAAAATTCCCCTCGCTCCTGGGGTAGAATCCTTAAATGTGGCGATTTCAGCAGCTATTATGTTGTATGAAGCCCAACGACAAAATCGCGAACGGTAAATGGTAAATGGTAAATGGTAATTATAGTGCCCCTCACGCTTGTGGAATACACTCAGAACCTCACCCCGGCTAAAGCCACCCCTCTCCTTATTAAGGAGAGGGGAAGGGGTGAGGTAAAATTTGTGGAATCATTTACTTCTTTGCATTCCCTGTATTCCCTAAGTGACATTGTCCCCACCGTATAGACGGATGGGGTCCTATTCAAATCGCTTTGTAGACGCGTTCACGTACGCGCAGCGTTGCCACAGGCTAGTGTTCTCGTAGAGTAGCGGCTTCCCGAAGGGAAGAAATTTCCTGCTACCCTGCGGGTTCCGCGCTAGCGGTACAAAGGTCTTTACTCCAGATGCCCTAAGTCCAAAAGACATACAGCAACATCCACGCTCAGATACCGACCTAGGCAGTTTAGAGTCTCCTGATGCCCTAGGGAGACTATGTACACATACAGACATTATACAATAAAACCCTATCCAGGTGGGAATAAGAGAGGGATGGGGAATTTCGCTCAAGAGGTTAAAAATATTTACTTACCACATTCACCATATTTTGTCAAGTACAGATATTTATCAGCTCGTCTGGGAGTGTGAAAATTAGCCTTTTCTTATGTCGTCAAATTTTGACTTTTAGGTCAGTTGCTACGGTGTGAAGAGGGTTGTAGCTGTTTTGGCTAAAAAATGGTCATGGTAACCCCCAATTGCATTTTTTTCATTATAGCCTAAAAAGACGTAATTGCGTTGATAAAATATGCAAGATTTTTGAGCAAAATTTGACAATACTTTTGGGATTTTAAAGCTAAACAGGCTTATATATAAATTTTGCTTATGTTTTTGGGGTCAGAACTTTCAACACCTTTGATATCGCATTCCTGGTAATTGAGATACTAACCCCATCAATTCCAACTGTAACAAAGCGCTGGAAACTTCGCTTGTGGTCATACCTGTTTGTTGAATAATTAAATCCAAGGGTAAAGATTCTGAAGCGATCGCATCCATAATTTTATGTAATTCTGGTGACAAGTCAGGTAAGGGTAATTGCGGAGGTTCTGGAGATGGGGTGAGATAATCTAATTTTGGTATTGCTCCCAGCATTTTTAACAGTTCATCCAGTTCCTTGAGAATTGGTGCTGCACCTTGAGAGAGTAACTTTAAACAACCTTGTGCAGGATAGTCATCTATTCTCCCTGGTAGTACGTAAACATCTCGTCCAAACTCGTTCGCATAGTTAGCTGTAATTAAAGCACCAGATTTGATAGGTGCTTCCATTACCAAAATTGCTCGACTTAAACCAGCAATAATCCGATTACGACGGGGGAAATGTTTGCGGTCAGGAGGGGTTTTTGCTGGATATTCGCTTAATACTAAACCCTGGGTCAAAATTTGCTTGTATAACTCCCGATTTTTAGCAGGATAAACAACATCTACACCTGTACCTAAAACAGCAATGGTACGTCCTCCAGCTTTGATTGCAGCAGCGTGACTTTCGGTATCAATTCCTTGGGCTAACCCAGAAACCACCGTAAAGCCATTTTTCGCTAAAGCAGTACTAATTTGACGAGTCCAACGGATACCATATTCGGAAGGTTTGCGCGTCCCGACAATTCCCACGCTTGGTTTTTTTCCCTGGTTTTCTTGGAGTTCCACCTCACCGCGATAGTATAAAATTGGTGGAGGACTGGGAGTTTCTAACAGCAAGCGGGGATATTCCGTATCTGCTGGAGTCCAGAAATCGGGGTTTTGTTGTTGGTGTTTGCTGAGTAGTTGTTGGGGATTGAGACGCGATCGCTGCTGAACTACTTTTTCTAGGGTTTGTTTTCCAAAACCTTCTACTTGTCCCAACTGTGCTGGAGTAGCTTCCCAAGCTGCCTGTAAGGTGTCAAAATGCTGGTATAGGCGATGTAGCAATATTGGACCAATACCAGAAATTTGTGACCACGCTAGCCAATATGCTCTTTCACTTGTCAATTACTCATCCTCTTGACTGCTAGATTGATTATTCCCAAAATTAGCTTGGTAATTGGTAATCGGTAATGGGTAATTGGTAATTAATAATGGGTAATGGGTTTTCATCAAGGAGTAACCCGAACACCCTCTAACCTTTACCTATGGAAAATAAAGAACAACAACATCCACTTTACAATCGCGATCTTCCCCTAGTTGAAAGTTTACTAGCAGGGGAAGCCACAGACTATAATTTAGTAGAACTTGCTAGACTGCGAATTCGTTATCAAGGCTTTCCTGGTGCGAGAGACATTCAACAAAATTTAGACACAATTTTGCAACAGTGGGGGATGACAGAAGCAGAATTATTTGAGAAAACTCGCGCTATCCACGATGTTGGAGTTATTTATAAAAGTCGCGGGAAGAAAGAAGAACAAGATTGGAATTAGTCATTAGTCATTTCTCATTTGTCATTAGTTATTTGTCATTTGTCATTAGACATAGGCGTGAAAATTAAATATGCGTTGCCCAAAACCCTTGTTCGGTGACGTTGCAATGCAACGTCACCGAACATTCTTTTCCACCAGATGTCTATTAGTCATTAGTCATTAGTCATTAGTTATTGCTTAAGAGTTATAATTCTCCTTGTTCTCCTTGTCCTATTCCCCTTGTCTTCCTTGTCCTCCTTGTCCTCCCCATCTCCCGGGTGGGGAAACCCCACCCCTACTCTTTCTGATTTCTATACTTTCTCAGTTGCTGTAATAGCTTTTCTTGGGATGAGGTGGAAGTAAATGGACTAACTAGCTGTTGAGGTTGTTTACTAGCACTCTTGACAGCCACATCTGGGGGATTCAAGATTACCTGTGGTAGGTTTACTGTTGTCTTGGAACTTACCCCATTTGGACTTTTAGCAGCAGTTTTTACCGCATCGAGGGTAGCAGCAACCTGCACTTGCTGCTGTATTTCCTGGGTGGAAGACACCAAACTACTTAAACCATTTACCAATCGACGAAGATTTTGGCGAAATTTTGGATCTCCAGTTAAATCATCCAAATCCGATGTGATTTTCTGGGTATTTTCAAATGTGACTCTTGCAGAATCTAAGGTTTGTTGTAATACCACCACATTCTTAGAGTCACTAAATGCTTGACTAACATCCCGTAAATTTGCTGATGCTTGAGCTGCATTTGCTGAGAGGATTTCTAAATTTTGTAATATTTCACCTTCCGTTAATTTACTGATAGATGGTGATAAACTTCTAACTGTATTTTTGAGTTCCTTACTTGTGTCAGTAATATTATTTAAAGCCGCAACCAATGAATCACGATTTGTATTCACCAGACTATCAAGACTTTTTAGCAGTTGATTGGCTTGCTGAACAGTTATATTAATTTGTCTAGCAGTTGTAGCAAATTCGTTGGTTGCGCTACTAAGCTGATTTACTGCTTTATTAGTAGATTGACTGATACCATCTGCTGCACCTGATACTGATTTTGCAGCTCCAGCAAAGTCCCCTAGTTGTTGTTGTGAACTTTTCGTCAGCTTAGTGAGTTCTTTACTCAACGCAGCTATCTGTTTAGTAGCTTCCGAGGTATTTTTTAACGCCTGATTGACTTTAGCATAAAATGTAGGGTCTGTATAAATAGTAGCCAAACGGCTGGTTGTACGAATTAATTCATCTGTACTAATGCCAATTTGACCTTCTAAGCGAGAATTATTACAGACGATAATTTGTTGGCGATCGCAATTTTCGTCTAATGGTCGAATACCAATACTTAAGGTTTCAGTAGGTATTTTTGCTTTGGGGGTAATATCAATAACGCTTTCACTAATTAAACCAGACTGATTGGCTTCTATTAAGACATTTTGGGGGATAATCAGGTCAGGTTGGAAAATTTCAATTTCCACCTCTATGTTATTAGCTCCTGGTGTGATGGCGGAAATATTTCCCACCTTCACACCACGATAACGTACTACAGCCCCCTTTTGCATTCCGCCAACGCTGTCAAATTCGACAATGATTTTGTAGGAGGTAGCCCCAACTCTAATTCTATTTAACCAGAGGATGATTCCTGCCAAAACTGTTAATCCTAACAGGAGTAATAATCCTACAGAACCTTCTCTAAATGTTCGATTTCGCATGTTTTTCTCCTCTTATTGAATTTTAGATTTGAGGCTGGAAATTTGAGATTTTGTTTACAATCTAAAATCCAAAATTGTCTTAAGCCATCATTTGAATAGGTCCTTGTATACTCCCGGTGATAAACTGTTTAATTAGAGGATGGTCTGTAGTGTCAAGTTCATCAACTGTACCTTGCCACTGTACTTTACCTTGATATAGGAATATGATTCTATCAGCTGTGCGACGGATAGTACTGTCTTGGTGGGTGACAATAGCATAAGTACCACATACTCCTTGTGTGTGTTGCAAACTGCGGATTAAATCTTCGATCACCGTAGAAGCAATGGGATCTAATCCAGCGGTAGGTTCATCATAGAGCAAAACCTCTGCTCCTTCTTTAGGATTATCGGGATTAGACATGATTGCACGAGCAAAACTTACCCGTTTGCGCATCCCTCCAGAAAGTTCAGCTGGATAGCGATCGCCTGTACCCGGTAAACCCACCATTTCTAATTTTTGGTTGACCAATTCTCGAATACGCGATCGCCGCAGTTTAGAATGCTGATAAAGTAAAAAGCCGACGTTTTCTTGCACTGTCAAGGAATCAAATAATGCTGCTTGCTGAAATACCATTCCTATACCCACGGGATCTGCTGCATCCTCAATTAATCCTTCTCGTCGCACCCCTTCTATATATACTTCTCCTTCATCAGGAGCTATTAATCCTGCAATTACC
Organism: Nostocaceae cyanobacterium; assembly: GCA_030065825.1. Taxonomy (GTDB): domain Bacteria; phylum Cyanobacteriota; class Cyanobacteriia; order Cyanobacteriales; family Nostocaceae; genus JASJCY01. The sequence continues at coordinate 10,456 of JASJCY010000244.1, forward strand.
CGTAGTATAGTAGATTTACCAGTACCGCTAGGACCAATAATTCCCACAGCTTCTCCCCGGTAAATGGTTAAATTGACATTATCTAACACTTTATTGCTACCAAAGGACTTTGAAATGCCCTTTAATTCAATTAATGGTTCATTCATTGGTAATTGGTAATTGGTAATTCGTAATTAGGAATAGGTAATTGGTAATTGGTAAACGATTAACCAATGACAAATGACAAATGACAAATGACAAATGACAAATGACAAATGACAAATGACAAATGATAAAGGACAAAACAGTGATATTATAGTCATTGGTAGTGGTATTGGTGGGCTAACTGCCGCTGCATTACTTGCTCGTTATGGTAAACAAGTAATTGTTTGTGAAAGCCACACAATTGCTGGTGGTGCAGCTCATAGTTTTCGACGTCAGGGATTTGAATTTGATTCTGGTCCCTCCTTCTATTGTGGATTAACTAGCCCCCAAAGTTTAAACCCCCTCAAACAAATTTTAGAGGTATTGGGTGAATCCCTGGAAGCTGTACCTTATGATCCATTAGGATACTATCATTTTCCTGAAGGGTGTTTTCCGGTTTACAGCGATGCTCAACTTTATCGGGATGAGGTAGCAAAAGTTAGGCTCCAAGGTGCAAGGGAACTGAAACAGTTTGAATCACGTTTGTTACCCCTTTATGAAGCAATGAAGGGGATTCCCTCCCTAGCTTTAAGGTCAGATTGGCAGGTAATTCCCTTGTTAATCAGTCGTTATTTACCTTCTTTGGCAAAAATGTTACTCCATTTGCCCATTGTCCAAGCACCTGTGGGTAAGATAATGGATGATACGGTCAAAGATCCCTGGGTAAGACGGTTAATTGACTTGGAATGTTTTCTCCTCTCTGGTTTAAAGGCAGAAGGAACAATTGTACCCGAAGTCGCATTTATGTTGGGAGAACGTTCCCGTGCAGGAGTAGAGTATCCCATAGGTGGTAGTGCTGCGATTGTGAACGCATTGGTAAGGGGTTTATCACGTTGGGGTGGTAAATTACGACTGGGATGCCATGTAGAGAAAATTCTTGTGGAATCTGGTAAAACTGTGGGTGTCCAGTTGCGGAAGGGGGAAGTTATTAAAGCCCCGGTGGTCATTTCTAACGCCACAATATGGGATACTTATACTAAATTGCTAAATCCCGAAGATTTGCCCGTATCTTTCCGTCAAACAGCATTAGCTACTCCCGCAGTGGAAAGTTTTATGCATTTACATTTAGGCATTCGGGGAGATAGGTTAGAAAATTTGTCCGGACATCATGTGGTAGTTCATGATTCCCAACAAGATATTTCAGTACCCGGTAATACTTGTATGATATCCATTCCTAGCGTCTGGGATGCTAGTTTAGCAACACCAGGACATCATGTGGTTCACGCTTACACCCTGGAACCCTACACCGGATGGGAAAGGAATGACGGGTATGAACTCAAGAAACGAGAGAAAGCAGAAACTTTATACCGTGCTTTGGAAAAAGTGATTCCCGATATTCGAGACAGGGTGGTAGTGGAACTGATTGGTACACCCCTGACTCATGCTCATTATTTACGTAGATATCAAGGAACCTACGGACCAGCTATTGTTGCAGGTAAGGGAATGTTTCCAGGAACCCATACTCCCATAAAAGGATTGTACCGCGTCGGGGATACTACTATGCCAGGAATTGGGGTTCCTGCGGTAGCTGCGTCAGGGATAATGTGTGCGAATACTTTGGTGAATGTAGGACAGATAGGGGAATTGTTGGATATATGTTTGTAGATTAATCTAAAAGCATGTTTATAAATAAAAGAAACCGGGTTTCTATAGGTGGAGAACCGATAATTTGAGTATGTATACCAAAAGAAACATAAAAGAAACCGGGTTTCTATAGGTGGAGAACCGATAATTTGAGTATTTATACCAAAAGAAACATAAAAGAAACCGGGTTTCTATAGATGGAGAACCGATAATTTGAGTATGTGTACCAAAAGAAACATAAAAGAAACCGGGTTTCTATAGATGGAGAACCGATAA
>JASJCY010000030.1 GCA_030065825.1 Nostocaceae cyanobacterium
CCCCTCTTCCCCCTCTTCCCCCTCTCTGCCTTTACCCGGCAATCTTGGTTTGGTCGAGTACTAGGGTTGGGGTTTCCCCCCGGAAGTGGAGAGATTAGGGATAACCTCGTGGTTACCCTCTGGGGAGAAATAATAACTCCTTTCCTCCTCCCTCCAAACTCCTTTCCTCCTAACTCCAAATTCCTTTTCTCCTAAGGTACAAGCAAATTAATCTACATATCTTACTTTTACCTTTTTACTATCTTCCTTGCCAGCGTTGAATTGGAATACAGTCAATATCAAATTGATCTAAAGCCCTAGCAACAACAAAATCGACTAAATCCTCAATTGTTTGGGGATTGTGATACCATGCCGGAATCGCAGGTACAATTGTGGTTCCTGCTTCTGCTAAGGTGGTTAAGTTGCGCAGGTGAATCAAACTAAAAGGAGTTTCCCGGGGGACTAAAACTAGCTTTCGTCCTTCCTTGAGTTGGACATCTGCTGCTCTTTGCAGTAAATCAGAACTTAACCCAGCTGCCAGTTTAGCTACTGTAGCCATACTACAAGGCATAACTATCATTCCCAAAGTGCGAAAGGAACCACTAGCGATATTAGCTGCAACATCACCCCAAGGATGACACCGTAATTTCCCTGCAACTTCTACTCCAGCTTGTTCTCGCCAAAATTGTTCTTGTTGAGTGGGTTCTACTGGTATCCGTTGATTCTGTTCCGATTGCCAAACCATGTAGCTTGACTTAGAGGCTACTAAGTCAATTTCATAATCATCTGCGAGTAAATACTTAAGGGCACGAACGGCATAAATCATACCAGATGCCCCTGATATCCCTAAGATAAGTGGTTTGATTTGATTGGACACTTTATTAATTGTGGTGTTGACAAAGAATTAGGGATTAGACATTGGGAGGTGCCCAATTAGGAATAAAGAAGGCACAAAGGCGCGGAATTAAGAATTAGGAGGGCGAGGAAACCCTGGGTGGGGAAACCCTGGGTGGGGAAACCCCACCCCTACATTCCTGTGCAATTAATCAATTGGGAATTGCGTTATTCTTCATCATCATAGGTATCAAAGTCATCAGAGTCTATATCGTTGTTTCGTAAGTAAAAGTCGGAGTCGTCGTTATCTAAACTACTTTTACCAAGAGGTAAGCCATCGCTACCAACCGTTACCAAATCAATTTGTTGACGGTAGTAATCGACACTTTTCACTTGTACGGATACGCGATCGCCCAATCTGTAGGAAGCGCGATTTTTTCGACCGAAAAGTGCTTGTTGTCTAGCGCGATACTCGTACCAATCGTCTTTTAAGGAACTAACGTGTACTAATCCTTCCACCCGCAGGGGGACGCTATTTGCTTGGGAGTCTTGGGGTGGTACTTCAATTTCCACAAAGAAACCGTAGGATTGAACACCAGTAATAACACCGCTGAAAACTTCACCAATGCGCTGTTTCATTAACGAGGCTCTTTGCAAACCTGCTAAATCTTCTTCGGCTTCTTGGACTTCTTTTTCTCGATCATTAATTTGGGTGAGAACTCTGTTTAAATCGGTTTGCAGTTCTTGTTGTAATTCCGGTGCTAGAACATTCCAGTTGATTTCACCGTGAGAGGTCGAAGAATGCAGGTTAACCCGCTCTTTGACTCTAGTGTTGCGGCGATCGCGTCCGTGTTCTATAAGAGTATGATATACCCTTTGCATCAGTAAATCTGAGTAGCGGCGCAGGGGGGCAGTACAATGCACATAACCGTCTGTTAATGCCAGTCCAAAGTGTGGTCCATGGGTGGTAGTGTACACCGCTGGTTTTAGGGTATCCTGTAATAAATAAGTCAAAACCTGTTCAGATGCTGAATCTGCAAACACCTTAGTTAAGTGTTGATAATCTAAAGGTTGAATATCTACTTCTGGGTCTAATGTTAGTTCTACCCCTAAGTTAATTGCTAATTTTAGCATTTCCTGGACATCTTCGGGGTCTGGTGCCCCTTGCACTCTCCAGATAGCAGGAATTCCTAAAGCACTCAAGTGAGTTGCCATTAGTTGATTTGCAAGCAGTACAAGCTCTGTCATTAAGGAATTAACTGGTGAATCTTGTTCTACCACACATCCCAGAATGCCCTCATCATAGTATGGGTTTTGGTTGCTGGGTAGATTTAACTGCAAGCTACCGCGATACAAACGTTGTCGTTTTAATGCCGCACTAAAGCTATAGATTTGTTGCAGAATTTCCAAAACTTCTTTTGAGGACTTTTTGCTAGGATTACCGTCAATAATTGCTTCTGCTTCGGTGTGACTGAGGGAGATATCTACATTGATGACACTGGGTTGAATTTCCCACTCTGTTACCTCTCCAGATTGAGGATCAATAGCGATTAAAAATGAAATGGCGAGACGATCGCCTTTAGGCACCAAAGAACAGCGTTCTGCTACTGCATCCGGTAACATTGGCAGTACCAAATCTCCCAGATACACTGAACGACCACGTTTGAGAGCTTCTCTGTCGAGAATTTCATCTGGTTGGATATAGTGAGAAACGTCAGCAACGTGAAATGATAACAGCCATTGTCCCTTAGTGGTTTTTTCCCAACTTAAGGCATTTTCTACTACTTTGGAGTCACCATGATCTCTACCAATACTGAAAGTCAATAAATCTCGCAAATCTTGACGACCCTTGAGGTCTGCTTTTAATATTCTTTTCGGTAACTTAGTGGTTCCTTCTTCTACTGCGGGTGAAAAAGTGCGGGAAAGGTCGTGCTTACAAGTTACTAAATCAATATCAGCTGCTGCTTCTGCATCGCTACCCAGAATTTGCACCACCTTTCCCAGGGGGGGATATTGTGCCAAGGGATAACGTAGAACTTCCACATGTGCCAGATGGTCAATTGCCTGATCTAATTCAATCCCATTTTCTTTGATTTTGAGTTCAAATAGTAGGCGATCATCTAAAGGAACAGCTCTATATCCCCCTTCTACCTGCTTTACCCGTGCTAGTAAAGTGTGATTCGACCGTTCTAAAATCAGCTTTACTTCTCCTTCTGGAGATCGGCGACGGCTGCCCTCCTTCATTACTTTTACCAGAACGCGATCACCATTCCAAGCATTAGAAAGATGACTCTCGCGGATATAAATATCCTCTGCCCCTTCCACATCTTGAATGGCAAAGCAAAAACCTTTACTAGAACAGCGTAGCTTGGCTTCAATCAGTTCTGACTCTTGGAGACGACGATACTTTCCCCGTTCTTTCACCAAAATCCCGATTTTTTCTAGGACTTCTAAGGCGACGTGAAGTTTATGTAAATTCAGTTCATCTTCGCAGCCAAGTTTTTTTTCTAAAAGTTTAGGAGCAACCAATTTATCATCGGTGAAATTGGCGAGTAGTGTAGCGATTGAAAATTCCATGTAGTGATCCGACCTTTGGTCAAAACATCATTTTTTGTTGATTCTGGTTCATTGTGATATACCCTCACAACCTCTTTGAAACTAGCTGATGGTGAATTGCTCTGGGGTGGGGTTAGGGAAGTTTTAGCACCTTCAGTCTTTATGGGAGACATTGGTACACCACCACCGAGCTGTTTGGCACTTACAAATATTCCTCGATAGGAAGGTTTCAGAGTTATCTGGCTGCAAGTTCCAAAAAAGCTAGTCAATTAAATTGCACAGGCTGTAGGAGTTTATTTTACCCCTAATGGACGAACGCACAATGGTTTTGAGATCGGCTGGATTTGTTGGGATAACTCTCGACCATCTTCAAAAGCGCTCTTGGGAAGTGTTGGATTGTCTAGCTTTAAGGTACTGTTACGCCATCAGAGTCTGATTTCTACTCAGAAAAACTGCTGACTAAACCCATTACCTCAGATGTAGAATCGCTAACAATTCAGCAACCAGGTTAACAAGCAGTGAGGGTGAACCTTATCTTCATGGAAACCTGCTTTTTGGCACAAGTACCAACAAGTCTTACAGTCTCTCCACAAGCTTGAGATCCCGTGTGTCCCACGGTACTAAAATGTTTTGGTTTTCTTAGTTACCTAGCAATGCCGTTTGATTTTTGCGGCTACAGGTGCTTCAGTTAACTCCTAGCATTTTACTACAAATAATGCCCGCAATTCTTCTCACCAAGTCTTCCAGAAAAATTAGAACCAGACCTTACCTAGAAAAATTGTTTCCCACAAAGTCCTCCGGGTGCCTACGAAGCAAAGCCCAAATTGTCAACTTTGGGGAATTTTGTCCAAAGATTTGGTTACAGTTTCAAGCCCCATACAGGCAACAGGGGAAGCTATCGTAGAGTAGACCACAGTGATTCACCAATTACCAATTATTTGGTCAATATAGCACTGAACAAAACATCACCGAAATGGGGCAGTCGGGAAAACTCTCAATACCCAACCGATGCTACAATTGGCTACATGCCCCCAATACCAGTAACCTAAATCATAGACATATGGTGTCAGATAATATTAGAAATGCTGGTAAATAGTGTAGACAACCGTAAGGTGCTTTGCCCCAGGCTATGGTAAATGGTGACATTACCTTTTACTCTTTACCCAATAGGTTTTCTGTAGATTTACATTGGTAGCAAGTATCATGTTAGCTCAATTTCAGAGCAAGTATCCCACAGGCAATTTGACTTCCGAACTGGTGCAAATTTATCATGGTAAATATATAGTCCTCTCCAGCGTACAGGTAGATGGTGTAACCCGTGCCACTGGTATGGCAGCAGCAGAAACACTGGAAGAAGCAGAAGACCGAGCCAGAAATAGGGCATTGATGGTATTAGGAATCACTAGCGATTCCCCTGAATCTGTAACTTTGCCCCCACAATCATCAGTGAGAGTTACTCCTGACTCTCACCAGTCTAGTTATTCTGTTTCCCAAACACAACCAACTGCTGTAACAGCCAACAACAATGCTAATCTTCCAGATTCAGTTCACCCTGCCTCTGTGACGATTAATCAGGAACCACCATTGACTACTCCAGGGGAAGATTGGGTCCAAAGTTCTGCTAAAGGAGCCGAAAATTACTCCTTACCAGAGATGATTACTAGTAATGTTAAGCAGTTCCCCCAACGCAGTTATGATAGTAACCCCCAAGAGGATGTCAAAAACCCAACAGCAGCGAAGAGAAAGAAGAAGAACGAACCACTGGATCACTCCGATGATATAGCTAAAATTGGCGTGGAAATGGAACGCTTAAACTGGACAACTGAACAAGGAAGGGATTATTTGATTCAAGCCTATGGTAAGCGATCACGCCATAAACTCTCCCCGGAAGAGTTGCGTGATTTCCTCACATACCTGGAATCCCAGCCTACACCCATAGATCCGTTAGCGGGATTTTGAAATTTAGGTAATGGGTAATGGGTAATGGGTAATGGGTAATGGGTAATGGGTAATGGGTAATGGGTTCACCATTCACCATTCACCATTTACCATTGACTAAACCACAGCTACCGGACGACTACCAGCAGCGTGACGATCAATTACTTGGTCAATTAAACCGTATTCCTGAGCTTCCTGTGGGGACATATAGAAGTCCCTTTCCGTATCTTCAGAAATGCGTTCTATGGGTTGACCTGTATGTTCGGCTAAATACTCATTTAAGCGCTGCTTGTGGTAGATAATCTCTTTAGCTTGGATTTCAATGTCCGCCGCTTGTCCGCGAGCACCTCCTAAAGGTTGGTGAATCATAATTCGAGAATGGGGGAGACTCATCCGTTTACCCTTAGTACCAGCACTGAGAAGAAAAGCCCCCATACTTGCTGCCAGCCCCGTACAAATTGTACAGACATCTGGACGAATTTGCTTCATAGTGTCAAATATCCCCATCCCAGCGTACACAGAGCCACCAGGAGAATTTATGTACATGTATATGTCTTTCTCCGAGTCGTCAGCATCCAAAAATAGCAACTGGGCGACAATCAAGTTGGCGATGGTGTCGTCAACCTGTTGTCCTAAAAAGATAATGCGCTCGCGCAACAACCGTGAGTAGATATCAAAAGCGCGTTCGCCGCGACCGGATTGTTCGATGACTATAGGAATCATGCAGCCTGCCTTGAGTTATTTTACGTACATTCATTTTATCGATTACAGCCAATGATTGCTTCGTAAACCTAAATTTAACCCCTATTTTCGCTATTTTTCCGTATTTCTACTTTCAATGTGGTGGATAGTTTGCTTACTCATCTCAGTAAAAGTTACATCAATAACTTTGTTCATCGAAAATTTACGTGTTTATATGTATGTTTTCACATCTTGCACCACTGTCAGAAACTGGGTTAATTGCCAAATACTGACCTGCAATTAATCCCAATTGTTCCTTGATTAATCCGGTTTCTCAGTGCTTGTTGCAACTGGTGCAAGATGTCAGTTAATGGACTTGAACTAGTACAGTTTAGCAGAAATAAATAGACCATTTATAAAAGCTAAAAGCAGGAAAACATAATACTTTTGTAGACGTGTCAGCGGAACCCCCACTGTTATGGGTGACTTACCCTCCAAGAAGCGGCAGTGCGTGCGTCTATGACTTACTTGGTAGCGGTACTAGGGATAAATTCACAGATGAAGGCATTAGGCATTTTCAAAATTTTAGTTGTTGATGTAAAAAAAGAAGTATACACATATGTATAAACAACAGAACAAACAAACTACCATGTTAGAAAAACTGGTGCAAGCAGTAATCATGACTTTTTTGCTACAACTGTTAGCAGGATTAAACACAACTAACACCAATCAAACACAAGGAAGCATTGTTCCCACAAAATTAAAGCCAATAGTCATGTGGCTGCGTAAACAAAGCACTATTGTCACAAGAGAAAGCAAAAACATTAAAAAACTAAAATTGTCAATCTCGAATTCCAACAAGGTAGACTGGGCAGAGAAGGTAAATACCTACAGCTTGTCATGACTAATCGCCTTGCACAATCCAAAAGTCTCTATTTGCGCAAACACGCTGAAAATCCCATTGATTGGTGGTATTGGTGCGATGAAGCCCTAGCAACGGCAAAGTCACAAGATAAACCTATTTTTCTCTCCATAGGCTATTCTAGCTGTCATTGGTGTACTGTCATGGAAGGAGAGGCGTTTTCTGACGGCGCTATTGCCGAGTACATGAACGCTAATTTCCTACCCATCAAGGTGGACAGGGAAGAAAGACCGGATATTGACAGCATCTACATGCAATCTTTACAGATGATGAGCGGTCAAGGAGGATGGCCCCTAAATGTCTTTCTGTCTCCAGAGGACTTGGTGCCTTTTTATGCAGGGACTTACTTCCCCGTAGAACCGCGTTACGGTCGTCCGGGATTTTTGCAAGTTCTGCAAGCCCTGCGGAGTTATTATGACACAGAAAAAGCAGATTTACAGAAGCGTAAAACAATTATTTTAGAATCTTTACTTACTTCTGCTGTATTGGGTGATAACGGCGTTGTCAATGCTGAGAATCAAGAATTACTCAAGCAAGGTTGGGAAACATCTACGGGGATAATTACCCCCAATCAATACGGTAACAGTTTCCCTATGATTCCTTACGCAGAACTAGCGCTCAGGGGAAGTAGATTTGAATTTGCATCCCAGTATGATGGGAAGCAAGTGTGTCGCCAACGGGGTTTAGATTTAGCCCTTGGTGGTATTTATGACCATGTAGGTGGTGGTTTTCACCGCTATACGGTAGATCCCACTTGGACGGTGCCCCATTTTGAAAAGATGCTCTACGATAATGGTCAGATAGTAGAATATCTGGCAAATCTGTGGAGTGCGGGAGTAGAAGAACCGGCTTTTGTGAGAGCTATTGATGGTACCGTACAATGGCTAAAGCGAGAAATGACCGCAACCCAAGGGTATTTTTACGCAGCTCAAGATGCTGATAGTTTTACTGACGCAGATGCCACAGAACCGGAGGAAGGAGCATTTTATGTCTGGAGTTATGGCGAATTAGAGCAACTTCTAACTCCCGCAGAACTAACGCAATTACAACAAGAGTTTACTGTCACCGCTAACGGTAATTTTGAAGGTAAAAATGTGTTGCAAAGACGTCATCCAGGAACGTTAAGCGCAAGTTCAGAAAGTATATTGGATAAGTTATTTACAACCCGTTATGGTGCGACAGGGGAATCAATAACAACCTTTCCACCCGCTGGTAACAACCAGGAAGCCAAAACCGGAAATTGGCAAGGAAGGATTCCAGCGGTTACAGACACCAAAATGATTGTAGCCTGGAATAGTTTAATGATTTCGGGTTTGGCAAGAGCCTATGGAGTATTTCAGAAACCAGAATACCTGGAATTGGCAACAAAAGCGGCAAGATTTATTTTAGAGCATCAGATTGTCAATGGACGGTTGCATCGACTCAATTATGAAGGTGAAGCCACAATCATGGCTCAATCTGAAGATTATGCTTTATTTATTAAAGCACTGCTGGATATTTACAATTGTTGTCCCCAGCAGCAAAATTGGTTAAAATCTGCGATCGCTCTCCAAGAGGAATTTGACCAATACCTTTGGAGTGTAGAATTAGGAGGTTATTACAACACTGCCAAGGATGCCAGTCAAGATTTAATTGTACGGGAACGCAGTTATGTAGACAACGCCACACCCTCAGCCAATGGAATCGCGCTGTCAAATTTGGTACGTCTTGCCATGGTTACAGATAATTTGCATTATCTAGATTTAGCCGAGGGGGGATTAAAAGCCTTTAGCAGTGTTATGAATCGCTCTCCCCAAGCTTGTCCCAGTTTGTTTACAGCTTGGGATTGGTATCGCAACTGTACCTTAATTCGCACCACCAGCGAACAAATAAATGGCTTCAGGTCTAAGTATTTACCGACAGTTGCGTTTGTAGCAGTATCTAATTTACCAGAAGCAACTGTAGGGTTAGTTTGTCAAGGTTTGAAGTGTCTCCCTGCACCAGATAACATGGATCAGTTATTGCAACAGGTGCAGCAGAGTCAAACCAGGAGTAGGTAATCGGTAATACTCCCGCTTTGCGCGAGGAGTCAGCTACTTGATGCTACCCACTCTGTAGAGGGATGGAGATTAGGAGGCTGAGCCTCCAAAGCCTAGTTACTAGGCTGAGCCTAGTAACTAGAAAACTAGAAAAATCGGTAATGGGTAATGGGGGGTGAACGAAAAAAGATGTGGGAGAACTAAAATACTTATTACTTATTACTTGTTAGTTATATTTCTTGTGTCTCCAACTCAATTGCAATCCGCTATAAGCGCCATAATATTAGCAGGTGGTAAAAGTTCTCGCATGGGGAGGGATAAGGCTTTAATCCCTATTCAAGGAGTACCCATGTTACAACTGGTTTACGAAATAGCCGCAGGTTGTGCTGATAAAGTCTATATAGTCACACCTTGGCAAGAGAGCTATCAACATTTACCACTCCCTAATTGTGAATTTATCCGGGAAGTACCTTTACCTGGAGAAACCGGGAACCACGGACCGTTAGTTGGTTTTGCCCAAGCACTAACGCAGATACAAACAGAATGGGTACTACTGTTAGCGTGTGATTTACCCCGATTGCGGATAGAGGTATTGCAAGAATGGGCAAAGGAGCTTGATAATGTCGATGATCAGGCGATCGCCACTCTTGTCCGCAGCGATCAAGGATGGGAACCCTTGTGTGGCTTCTATCGACGTTGTTGTTTGCCACAATTAATGGAGTTTATTCAGCAAGGGGGACGTTCCTTTCAAGAATGGTTGCAACAACATCCTGTGCAAATATTACCTTTAATAGATATGCAGATGCTATTTAACTGTAATACTCCACAAGATTTGCCATAAATTGAGATGAGGATTGAAATCAGTACAGGTTTTAAGTTTAAATAGTAATTCACTATCTGCAATAATATCCAGCAGTATGTAAACCGCAGCCATTGGCTAGGTCTATTGCCAAAGATGAAACATACCCTTTCAGTACTCGTAGAAGATGAAGCCGGGGTTCTCTCCCGCATTGCTAGTTTATTTGCTCGTCGTGGCTTTAATATCGAAAGCCTCGCTGTTGGTTCAGCCGAGCAATTAGGGATTTCCCGGATTACCATGGTTGTACCCGGTGACGATCGCGTGATTGAGCAACTCACCAAACAGCTTTACAAACTCGTTAATGTCCTGAAAGTACAGGATATTACTGAAATTCCTTGCGTTGAGCGAGAACTAATGCTACTGAAGGTGAATGCAACTAGTAGTAACCGTTCGGAAATAGTGGAATTGGCTCAGATTTTTCGAGCGCGAGTGGTAGACGTGGGAGAAGATGCTGTCACCCTTGAAGTTGTAGGAGATCCGGGTAAAATGGTAGCCATCGTCCAAGTATTGCAGAAATTTGGGTTGCGGGAAATAGCTCGCACTGGCAAAATTTCCTTGACACGGGAGTCTCGCGTTAATACTGAGTTCCTTAAGTCAGGAGAAGCGAAGGTTAATTAAATTCTGGCATTACTGAATTAAGGGATGAATATGAGTGGAGTAGGTATCTTGCCTGCCTCAAAAATATAGAAAACGGGCAGGGATGCCCGTTCCACAAACCAAGATGCCAATGCCACAAAAGTATCAAAGTCATCTCACATTTATGCAACGCCTAAATTCTTGAGCGCAAACTTCACCCCCTCCGACCGATTCCCCTCTCCTACCCTACGGGTAGACACGAAGTGGCTTCTGAAAGTAGCCACTCCGTGTCTATAGTAAGGAGAGGGGTGTCCGCAGGACGGGGTGAGGTTTCGAGTGTATTGGACACTCTACGAGAAGGCTAAGCCTACAACTGAAAAGCGCTATATAGATAGCTATGAATTCATGTGTTCCAGAGGTTGTATTGCAATGTCTGGAACAGATTTTTTCGCGTGTTAAAAAAAGACCAAATCAAAAAATGTTTGCTACAAATCAATTATATGTCGCATTCTTTTTTCAAATTGGTATTATAATTCATTGCAAAATTCAGCAACGCCAAAACCGCTATATAGCTAGGGGCTAAAAATATGGTGCGTTATGACTTTAGTCTAACGCACCCTACAGATTTGGAATAATTTATTTTTTGGAATTCCCAAAAACGACTCTAGTTATTAAATTCGTTAATAAAAGGCATACTTAGTTAATAATATCGTTATTTTTTGCTTCAAAAGTAAAATTTTGTAAAAAAATGCCAGTATGGCATCGTCTCACTCACAAAAAGTGATAATTAAGATAGGTAAGTAAAATTTATTTAAAGAAGGATTTTCATTTAATTACCTAGTAATTGCCTATTATCTACAGTTGTAAATCTGACTTAGCAAGCAATATATAAATAAACTAAAGCTGTAAAACAAGCAAGGAAATAACTTGGATTGAGCTTGTTAGAACTGATTTTTGGCATTGGCTATTGATAAAAAATTACTCTAGTTCGATAGAGATTCACCTCCACCATCCATTTCCTTGTCAAATCTGGGATTTATCCAAGGGTGAACGTTTAAATAATGACATCAACCGGGAGCTTGAAAACAGGGAAACAGTCAAAAAAAAGGTCATGGATAATGATATTCTCACTCCTGGGATGAAATTTGTGCTTTTTTTATTCCTTGGGGTCAAAAATAGGTATCCTAATATAAATAATTGCTTATAACTACGAATTTGTAATCTTTAAGACATTGTATTAAAGGGCACTTGTATAGTTATAAATACCGGAAAAAGCCTTGTAATTTACACAAAATATATATTTTTGAAACAAAGGCTTTGTATTTTTTTTCACGTATCTTTAATATTTAATGATTGAATATAAATACGGGTAGATATCTATAATAAAACTTTAAAAATGAATCTATGGAAATACGGAAATCTATTGTATACTTTGATAAGTGTAAGCAAGTAGTAAAGCGTCGCTTGACACCAAGTTTAGGAGTATTTTTTCCAGTATTCCTAGTTTCAATTTTGACTTCATTTTTGAGAGAACCTATATATGAAGCAGAAGGAAAGTTACTTTTTCAAAGGATAAATCTTATTTCTTCTTCAACAGAAGTAACAGGAGTAGGACAAGAGATAGACAGCTTACAACAGGTCGAACAGCATAATCAAAACAATATCTTAAATACAGAAGCACAGATTCTCACATCCGACCGTGTTGTACAGAAGACCATAGACAAACTGAAGCTAAAAGACAACAAAGGGACACCTTTAAAGATCAAGCAATTTATGAACCGGCTGACTGTCAAAGATATAAAGGGAACCGATGTGATCAAGGTTTCCTACAAGGATAAAGATCCTCAAACATCTGCAGAGGTTGTCAATACCCTGATGACTGTTTATTTAGAGGAAAACCAATCTCCTCAAACAGCACAAGTAGAGGCTGCACAGAATTTTTTGAAGCAACAACTACCAAAAGCTGAGTCTGGACTGCGTCAAGTAGAAGCCGAGATCGCAGAGTTTAAACAAAAGAACAATATAGTTTCCCTGCAACACGAAGCCACAAAAGCAGTGGAAATGATTACCGAATTGGACAAAAAAATTGCTGATGTTAAGTCACGAATCGCCAATATTAGTGCCCAAGCCAAAAAAATACGCGAACAATTGGGGATGAACTCCCAACAAGCGGTAGCGATGACTTCTCTGAGTCAGTCCATTGAATTACAAGGTTTACTCAAGGATATTCAGTGGTTAGAGTCTGAGATTATACATAAGAGGGCTATTCTTGAGGATAATCATCCTGAAGTTCTGCATTTACAAAATCAGTTAGAAGCCTTAAAACAGTTACTAGAAGAACGAGTCAAACAGGTTCCAGGATTTCAGCAAGTAGACGACATTAATGGCAAATGGCACCTAGCACAACTACAGCAGCAGCTTACTGCTAGGCTAGTTGAATTAGAGTCAAACCGTTTAGGATTAGCTAGTGAATTGGCTACTTTATCGAGTTTGTCATTAGGCTACAAACAAAGACTCAATCAGATTCCCGAATTGGAACAGCAACTACGTCAGTTGGAACGTAAATTGCAAGCGGTTCAATCCACATATTTGCTGTTGCTACAAAAGCAGCAAGAAACTCGAATAGGGGGAAATCAAAATCAAAATCGAGTCCAGATTATTTCCCAAGCTCAAATTCCAGAAAAACCCAAGTTTTCTCCTATATTTTATTATTTAGTATCAGCTATTGTTAGTACCCTGGCTTCTTTGGCAACGATGTTGATTTTAGAGGCAAAAGACCAAAGTATCAAAACCATTGAAGAGGCAAAGGAATTACTAGGATTTACTGTATTGGGGGTAATTCCTACCTTTAAAAAAGTTCAAGCGGAAGCTAAGGGTAATGAACAAGAACCCCAATTGTATAGTCAAGGACTTGTGGTTAGAGATATTCCTAATTCTCTAATTACTGAAGCTTACCGCATGTTGCGGGCAAATTTAAAGTTTATGAGTGCTGGTCAAGATTTAAAAGTTATTGTTGTCACCAGTTCTATACCCAAAGAAGGTAAGTCAACAGTGGCTGCCAATTTAGCCCTTGCAATGGCACAAATGGAGCGAAAAGTATTATTAGTAGACGCAGATTTACACCATCCATCTCAACATCAAGTCTGGGAAATTTGCAATACTCAAGGTTTGAGTAATGTAATTGTGGAACAGGTAGAAATTATGGCAGCGATTAAGAAATTGACAAATAACTTGGATATTTTGCCTGCTGGTGTGATTCCTCCTTCTGCTGCATCTGTTATCGATACTAAGCGAATGACATCACTAATTAACAGTTTTGCTTCCTACTATGATTATGTAATTGTTGATGCTCCATCTTTAAACGTAGCTGCGGATGCTACAACTTTAGGACAAATGGCTGATGGAGTTTTGTTAGTAGTTCGTCCAGGGGTAGTTGATTATTTTAATGCTGTTATCGCTTCCCAATTGTTGGAAAAATCAGGTCAGAATGTAATTGGGCAAGTAATTAATGCTATTATCCCTGAAAATGAAAGTCATCACTATTACTTCCAAGAAGATTATTACTCACAAAAGACCAATTCCAATACAGTCGAATTAGTGAGAAATTGATTGAATTGGTAATTGGTAATTGGTAATTGGTAATTGGTAATTGGTAATTGGTAATTGGTAATTGGAAATAATAATTACTAAAAATTCGTGCATCTATCTTAACTACCAAAACAATTATAGCCTTTCTCAGTCTGGTGAAGTACAGATAAAATTACTAAAATTATTGTGGGGTAGGCATCCTTGCCTGCCCTTTTGTACTTCAGCAGATTAGGAAGCGCTATAAAAATTAAAAATTGGTAATTCCAAATTCCCAAAACAATTAAAAATTGGTAAATCCAAATTCCCAAAACAATTAAAAATTGGTAAATCTTGGGCGCAAGCATTGCGCCCCTACGAAATCTTAACACAAAAACACTAAGATTTATCCCCAATCAGTAGAACGATTTTACCTGTCATGGAACCATTTTCTAGTAGTTGGTGAGCCTTTGCTGCATCTTCTAGGGGAAACTGATGGCTAACTTGAATTTTCAGCTTACCTGCATCAATGGATTTTGCACACTCTTGCAATATTTCTCCATGATGTTGTTGTGCTTCTACAATGCCTTGTAAACTGGGTGTCAGCATTAGTTCTAAACCTATGCGGAGATTACGCAATCTAGCGGCTTTCCACACTGTATCTGCGGCTGGTTCTAAAATGGTAACAATATCACCGTATACTCGCACTGCGGGGAAAGTTTTGCCGAAAGTTGCACCACCAACAGTGTCAAAAGCCAAGTCTACCCCTTCTCCACCAGTCCAGTCTAACGCTGCTTGGACAAAATCTGTTTGTTGGTAAAAAATCGGATAATCAGCCCCTAAATACTTGACAAAATCTGCTTTTTCTGATGAACTAACCGTTGTGCAGACATCAGCACCCTTGAGTTTTGCTAGTTGAATGGCTACATGTCCCACACCACCAGCACCAGCATGGATGAGTACCTTTTCTCCTGGTTCTAACCGTCCCCGTTCGTATAAAGCCTCCCAAGCCGTAATTAATACTAAAGGTGCAGCAGCAGCCTCTGCAAAGGAAATAGAAGCGGGTTTGAGGGCAACAAAGCGTTCCTCGACGGTGGTATATTCAGCATAGTTGCCTGCTTCTGCCCCTAAGCCACCATAACAAAAATATACCTCATCACCTAGGCGAAATTTTTGGACTCCAGCACCCACAGCTTCCACCACACCCGCACCATCACATCCTAAAATTGCTGGCATTTGTTCGGGGTAGAAAGTACCACGTTTGCGTAGTTTGGTGTCAATGGGGTTGATTCCAGCGGCTTTGAGACGAACGAGAAGTTCTGTGTGTCCCAAAGATGTGGGTTTGGGTACTTCTTTGAGTTGTAATACTTGCGGATTCCCAGGTGCTGTCATTAACACTGCTTTCATGACTACCTCTGTAAATAAGTGAGTCAAATTAAATATAAAACTTCATCCCCTCCTCCGGATACCCACCCTGTGAGGTTCTAGCTACCTAGAAAGAAGCTTAGAAGTTATATTTTCTAGCAGGTGTAAAACTGTATATGGACAAACAGGGTTAAGATAATTATACTCCCAACGGCTAAAAACTTAACTTTTCCTAGGTTGGGTTGTAGCTTGCTTCCACGAAGTGGTACGAAGTGAAACCCAACAGAAAGTAGGTTTTTGTTGGGTTTCGTACCTCAACCCAACCTACAATCATTAATCCGTTTAGAATATAACGCATCCAGGAACGTGAGATTGAAAATTAAATGAAATTTCAAGGGTCAATAGTCCCACACTGCTGGACTATTGACTTTCAGTTCTCAACCGGTGTTGGTTTGCCTCAAACCAACCCCAAGTGCAAATTGACCTAAGGATAGCTCAAGTGACTAAGACTAATTCAGATTTTTTAGCTGCTGCGGATTCTACCGTTGCAGATTTAATTAACCAAGAACTAAAGCGTCAACGGGATCACCTAGAGTTGATTGCTTCGGAAAACTTTACCTCTCCCGCTGTACTGGCAGCTCAGGGTTCAGTTTTAACCAACAAATATGCTGAAGGGTTACCCGGTAAGCGTTACTACGGTGGCTGTGAATTTATCGATAAAATTGAGCAACTGGCAATTGACCGCGCTAAAGAGCTATTTGGCGCTGCTCATGCTAATGTCCAACCCCATTCTGGCGCTCAAGCAAATTTTGCCGTCTTCCTGACCCTGCTACAGCCAGGAGATACAATCATGGGGATGGATTTATCCCACGGTGGACATCTCACCCATGGTTCCCCTGTAAATGTATCGGGAAAATGGTTTAAAGTCTGTCATTATGGGGTTAGCAAAGAAACAGAACAGCTAGACTATGATCATATTCGAGAGCTGGCGCTAAGGGAGCGTCCTAAGCTCTTAATTTGTGGTTATTCTGCTTATCCCCGCATCATTGATTTTGAAAAGTTCCGCAGTATCGCTGATGAAATTGGTGCTTACTTGCTAGCGGATATCGCTCACATTGCTGGTTTGGTGGCTACTGGTCATCACCCCAACCCCCTTCCTTTGTGTGATGTGGTCACCACTACTACCCACAAAACCCTACGGGGTCCTCGCGGTGGTTTAATTATGACCCGCGATCCAGAACTGGGTAAAAAATTAGATAAATCCGTTTTTCCTGGTACTCAAGGCGGTCCCCTAGAACATGTAATTGCTGGAAAAGCAGTAGCTTTTGGCGAAGCACTCAAACCAGAATTTAAAACTTATTCCGCTCAAGTGATTGAAAATGCCCGCGCTTTGGCAAAACAACTCCAAGAACGAGGATTGAAAATAGTATCTAATGGTACTGACAATCATTTGATGATGGTAGATTTACGTAGTATTGGCATGACAGGGAAAGTAGCGGATCAATTGGTCAGCAAAGTTAATATTACCGCTAACAAAAATACTGTCCCCTTTGACCCAGAATCACCATTTGTAACCAGTGGTTTACGTCTCGGTTCTCCAGCTTTAACCACACGGGGAATGGGAAGTGAGGAATTTACGGAAATTGGTAATATTATTGCCGAACGCCTATTAAATCCTGATTCCGAAAGTGTAGCCGAAGATTGTCGGCGACGGGTAGCAGCATTATGCGATCGCTTCCCCTTATATCCTCACCTGGTAAATTCTCTACCAGCGTTAGCATAAGGGAATACCAAGAAATAAATTATGTCATATCTTGCACCATTGTCAACAAGCACGAAGAAACCGGGTTTATCAACGAAAAATTAGGGTTTTGACAACTCAATATTTGCAATAAACCTGGTTTCTGACCCTGATGCAAGATATGTGTTATCCCATATTGTGGGGTAGGCATCCTTGCCTGCCCTCACACACAGGCAAGGATGCCTGTACCACCATCAAATTTTGGTACCACCATCAAATTTTGGGATATTTTTTAGCAGCATTGTGCGATCGCTTCCCCTTATATCCTCACTTGGTAAATTCTCTACCAGCCTTAGCATAAACAGTATTGGTTCTTTCTTCCCCTAGCGCTATAGTTTTCTGGGGATAAAGCTATAACTATAGCGCTATAGTTTTCTGGGGATAAAGCCGTAACTATAGCGCTATAGTTTTCTGGGGATAAAGCTATAACTATAGCGCTATAGTTTTCTGGGGATAAAGCTATAACTATAGCGCTATAGTTTTCTGGGGATAAAACCCTTGCCCATCACCAATTACCGATTACCAATTAGCAATTATCGAATCTAATGAGTGCAGAAATTATTTGTGTTGGTACAGAACTGTTGCTAGGAGATATCCTCAACAGTAATTCTCAATATTTGGCTCAACAACTGGCACAGTTAGGCATTCCTCACTATTATCAAGCTGTAGTGGGGGATAATTTAGACAGATTAAAGCAAGTTATCGAAATTGCCTCCAACCGCTCACAAATTTTAATTTTTACTGGGGGTTTGGGTCCCACTCCTGATGACCTCACTTGTGAAGCGATCGCCGATTTTTTTGGTTCTCCCCTAGAAGAACGTCCGGAAATCATTGAAGATATGAACCGGAAATATGCTGCACGGGGTCGGGTTATGGCTGCCAGTAATCGCAAGCAAGCTTTGATACCAAAAGGGGCAGAAGTTCTCCCGAATCCTACGGGTACAGCACCAGGAATCATCTGGCAACCTCGTCCTAATTTAAGGATTTTAACCTTTCCTGGTGTCCCTAGTGAAATGCATCGGATGTGGGAGGAAACAGCGGTTCCCTATCTGAAAAGTCAAGGTTGGGGAAAGGAAATTATTTATAGTCGCATGTTGAGATTTTGGGGAGTTGCAGAATCTACCTTAGCAGAAAAGGTTGCACCCTATCTCAATTTACTTAACCCCACGGTAGCACCCTATGCCGGGAAGGGAGAAGTCAGGTTGCGAGTCTCAGCAAAAGCTGCTAATCCTGAGGAAGCCGAGGAATTAATTGCACCTGTGGCAAAACAACTACAAGAAATTGCTGGTTTGGATTATTACGGTGCTGATAATGACAATCTGGCTTCCGTGGTGGGTGAATTATTACGTCAGTCAGGAGAAACCCTAGCGGTTGCGGAATCTTGTACAGGTGGTCTTGTTGCACAAATGTTAACAGAGATTTCCGGTAGTTCAGATTACTTTTGGGGTGGGGTAATTGCTTACGACAATTCGGTGAAAAAAAGGCTTTTGGGAGTTAACCCCCAGGACTTGGAAAAATTTGGTGCAGTGAGTGGGATTGTAGCTGAACAAATGGCGCAAGGAGTGCGATCGCACTTGGGGACTAGTTGGGGATTGAGTATTACTGGCATTGCCGGACCCACTGGAGGAACACAGAGTAAGCCAGTGGGTTTAGTTTACATTGGGTTAGCGGGAGCAAATGGGGAAGTGGCGAGTTTTGAGGGGAGGTTTGGTGCTAGTAGGGGTCGGTCATTGATTCGCCATTTTAGCGCTTGTACGGCATTGGATGTGTTGCGGAGGAGATTGTTGCAAAAATAACCATCTGTGGAAAATTTTAACCCCCTCGTCCAATTCCCCCCAGCAAGAATTTGCCGCTACAAGCGCAAGTTTAGCGCTGAGGGAAGAGGGGGAAGAGGGGGAAGAGGGGGAAGAGGAGGAAGAGGGGGAAGAGGAGGAAGAGGGGGAAGAGGGGGAAGAGGGGGAAGAGGAGGAAGAGGGGGAAGAGGAGGAAGAGGGGGAAGAGGGGGAAGAGGGGTTTCAAAGTCTGTTTCCTCCTAGGAGAGAGATAAGAAGTGAGGTTTTTAGTAATCTTTTAGACTTGACAAACATCATCTTAGAACGAGAAGGGAGTAAAATGCCCACAGGCTATAATTCTTGTAGATGAAACTTGTAGAGGCAAAGCAGCTTCCTGTAGGGGTAGACTGCTTGCCCAGTCTTTGTCCGTGTAGCAATACCCTTAACTGGGTATTGCATAAAAATTGGGATTCTCCCATTAAAAATGGGCTTGAGCAAGTCGGTTAACGAATTCTTCACAAGATATAACAGTTGCACCATAGCGTGCGAAATTACTGTTAATAACACCACAATCTATGAGGTGATATTTTCCCTCTTGAAGATGATTAACTAATGTAGCTAGAGCAATAGCACCGGCATGATTTGCCTGATGAAACATGCTCATAATTCCAAAATTTTGATTGATTACAACTCCCCAAATTCCACCAACTAAACGTCCCTCTTCATAGGTTTCAATGGTCTCTACGCATCCTTTTTCAAATAATTTGCTATAAATCTGAATCAGGGGTTCATTAATCCAAGTTTTATCGCGCTGACAAGAACGAATGACTTCTTCAAAATTGGTATTGTAACGAATCTCAAAAGGTTGCTTGCGGATGATACTCTTGAGACGCTTGGGAATATGGGCAGTATCTGCGGTAATGATAGCACGTTCAGGGAAGGTTTTCCATACAACATGTTCTGTGTTATTTTTCCCAATCAAAACCATGCCCTGATAATAATTACTAATTACTCGCTCAGGTGAAGCTGGCATCAGGTTACAGGCACTACAAATTGCTGTCTCAGGACTAGGGAAAAATTTCATGATAATTCCATCCAGAAACACTTGATATACCTTTGTAGAGGCTTTTCTTGTATTTTGAAAGACGGGTGGCAAATTTTCAATCTTCATAAAAGGGTTATCAAGTTCTTAAATGAGGGTTACTAACAAAAATTAACTATTTTGGTTCAGTACGTATTATGCTCAAAATGTCTATCAAAAGCTCAACAATTAAGCTATATAAAGAACAAAAAATAGCTTTTACAGCATGATTTTCTGATTATCTAAGCTTTGATTGAACAGCAATATTTTAGTTTTAAGTAATAATTTGGCATACTATCTAGGTCAGAACTAAAATTTTTTTATGCTGTATGCAGTTGATTGTCGCTACTTACTAGAAGTGAGGCGATCGCGCCATAATTTCTTCAAGGGAGCTAGGATTCCCAGGGATTTTAAAGTGTTCTTGGCAAAATTTGTGGTCTTAATCGATGCCATCTCTACCAATTGAAGTAGTATAGCTTTTGGGGTCTTGGTGTAGAAATGGAGAGATGCTCCTTCAAAGCAGTCTGTACCAAAACGCCGTTTGTAATCAGCGTCACCATAACCAAAGTGAATAGTGTGAATTCCCTCAGCGAAGAGCATATCCATAATCTTTCGCATCATGAATGTGCCAGGAGAAAGATTGGAAAAGCGGGGATCAAAAGCCATGGCATAACCCATAAAGGTCCCTTTATAGGCTACACCGACATTGTAGCTAATTGGCTCACCGTCCCCATAAAGCATATAGCCACGAAAATTCCCTGCCTTTGCAAGCAGTTCAAATTCCCCACGCCAAGCCTGGTTATTCTCGATTCCAGTATTAATACCATTATGATAGGTCTTCGTGCAAATCGCCTCGGCTTGGATTAAGAAATCCCTAACTTCCTCAAGACGTTTAAAACAGGAGATTTCGATCTGATCACAAAAGTGCTTATATAGTTTTCGCTCCGCTGCGCGAGCACGTCGCTCACTCTTGCCGCTCTTTTGCTGCACTATGCGCTCACCACTATTTGGATCGGCAATCTGGGTAACCCATTCAACAGAGCTGCTGCATACCGCTTTTACTCCTAATTCAGCATCTTCGACTAAACATTGCCAAAAGTCACTTTTGTGGGCTAGATAATCGCAGCTGAGCATATCTACTGAACGATTATGGACTAAGGATGCAAGATGATTCCGTACCAGATTGATTCCATTGGAGTCATTTGCCATCAGTCCACCTATTTCTAAGTCCAAGCAACGAACTGCTGGCATGGTAATGGGAACATACCCAAATCGGAACCTAGGACGACGTTGATAAGAACGAGCAATAATCCCTGCTACTGGTTCATTCCCCTGACAAAAGATCACAACATATGGCGAAAAAACACGTTCAGGATCGCCCATCTGTTGTGTAACCTCAAACATCCCACAATAAAAATCAATATCGACGAAGATGTTTTCGGGCTGGTGTTTGTTTTTCAATTCGTTCCATAGAGACTTAATGCTCTCTATTTCTCCTATTTTTTCTACGATTATGGTCTTTGTGTCAGCAATCATTAACTTCCGAGAGTAACAAACACAACAAATGCCCTTTAGAGCTAAAGGTCATTATGTTTTAGTTTATACGCTTTATCCTGTGATCTATTACCCTTTATTCTGTGATCTATTATGATTTTTGTAGAGAATTTAAAACACAATGGGACAAAAAACGGCTAAATCATGGAGTTATACCTGTGATAACTCCTAAAATTCTCTATTTAAGCTAAATTTTTCCGATTTTGAACCCTTTTTATTCCAGTCGCTAACCTGCGGGAACCAAGCGATTATACCAGTGTCATTAGGCATCCCATACCCTACCATTAGCAGAATCAATCTCCAGATGGTTGCTGTATTCTTCACAATTTGTTACAAAAATACAAAGAACTTCTAGAGACTTAACTCAAATGTTCGGCGGACTAACTGGTTTTACAGAATCCAAAGGCACAGACTGGGGAGAGCGGATGCTCAATACCGTTGCTAGCCAGACGATTCGCCACTTGTTTACCCAAAGCGAGTCGGTGGAGGTGTCTGTCCGCTGCTATCCCTCTAGCAAGCTTTTGCAAGGCAGTATTGACAGCTTCAAGATGACTGGTAGTGGCTTGGTGATTCGCAGGGATTTTGCGGTGGAGGAGATGTCTTTTGAGACAGATGCCGTCTCCATTGATTTTGGCTCGGTTTTAAGCGGTAAATTATCTTTGAAACAACCTACTCAAGCGATCGCCCAAGTTGTATTATCAGAGGCAGGCATTAACCAGGCTTTTGGGGCAGAATTGGTGCGTAAGCGCTTGGAAAATCTCTGTGCACCCTCGTTGATGGAAATATCTGCAGGGAAACCCGTTTCTTTTAGCGAGGTTCAGGTACAGTTATTGCCCGGAAATCGCCTGCAAATGTCAGCAAAAGCTGATTTGAATAATGGTGAACTTGTGCCGTTAAATATGAGTGTCGCTGTAGCAGTAGAAAAGCGGCGACGGGTTTCCTTTAAAAATCCTGATATTCAACTGGATAAAGTACCAGAAGCACAACGGGAGGTATCCCAAACCTTGAGTGTGGCACTGGTGGAAATTTTGGATAATATGGTGGATTTAGATCGCTTCGATCTCGATGGAGTAAAAATGCGATTAAATCGCTTGGAAACGGAAGGGAAAAAGTTAATTTTCAGTGGATATGCGGAAATTGAACGTATACCTAGTACTGGATAATTAATTTCAACAATCACCTTGGACTTAAGTCCAAGGCTGATAAACTAAGTCCATTAAAATGGACTGGGAAATTGATAAGTATTACCCTAGTTACCAGCGTCACGCTGGTAACCAGAACATAGAGACCTCTGGCTCTTGTTGAGAATCGTGCAAGTTGTTAGTTAAAATGGACTGGGAAATTGATAAGTATTCGGTAATTTTTAAGTAACAATTTGCACCATTTTCAACAAGCATTGAGAAAGCGAGGCAGCGCGTTGGTGAGGCAGTGCGGCTTCTGTAAGTAAGGGTTTCCCGACTTATAGACGCACGGAGTGCGGCTTCCCGCAGGGTAGCGACTGCCGGGGTCTATAAACGCAAAATTACTCCATCCAACTGAGCAATTTTGGTTCTTTCGTAGATAGCGTGGTAAATGTTTAATTACAGTCGATAACTTTGCTTTAAAATCAAGGTCTTACAGACCCTTATAGTCTAAATTTCATCAATCTTGCCTAAAACAAAAGAAATAATCGCTATAAATAAAGCCGAGCAAGGATTTTAATCTTATTTGCTGACTAATTTAGCACGCTAAGTACGCAAGAACCACTTTCGCCACAGATTCAAGACTTAACTGGATTAACCCATCACGAATCACAGGAACTACTGACTGCTTTTCTGGTACTTCGGTTGATTCCAGCATCACCTGTAAACAATCTTGTTTCAGATTCGTTTTGACCGTAATACTTGGTATGCCTAACCACTGATTTACCAAAGTATTAATTGCGTCATTATTTCCTTGCTTGGCAAGTTCTAAAATATCGGCATCTGCTATTTTTTCCATGTGTTTTGACCCTGTTTATCCTTGCACCACTTATTTTTATTTTGGCTCAACAACAATTTTCCTGTTTGCATAAAAACACTGACTTAGCTGTCAAATATTTTTTATAATGACCAATCTTCTAACAACTCAATTGGATTCAAGTTCCCCGTCGTAAACGACGGGTAAAGTTTGGTAGGAGTGCAAGCTTCTTCCAAACATAACAACCTTCTTCCTTGTTCCCTCTTCCTTCGCTTTGACAACCTTCTTCCTTGTTCCCTCTTCCTTCGCTTTGACAACCTTCTTCCTTCTCACACATCTTGCACCAGGGTCAGAAACCGGGTTTATTGAAAAGGTTTACCCATCAAAACCCTAATTTTTCCTTCATAAACCCGGTTTCTCAATGGTTGCCCTTGAATGTTGCAAGATATGACTTCTTCTTTGTTCCCTCTTCCTTCGCTTTGACAACCTCCCCTTAACCCCAAACTGGTAGGATAGCCTAGGGTGGGGAAACCCCACCCCTACAATTCCTTAATTAACCCTGCACGCCTGAAGATGAGTGACTCACTAACTAATCGCTTAGGTAAACTAGCAAAGCTATTTTTCAAGCTGGGAGTTATCGGTTTTGGTGGTCCTGCTGCCCACATTGCCATGATGGAAGATGAGGTAGTAAATCGCCGCAAATGGTTGACAAGGGAGCATTTTCTCGATTTGGTAGGTGCTACTAATCTCATTCCCGGTCCCAACTCCACGGAAATGGCAATTCATGTTGGTTATATCTATGCAGGATGGTGGGGATTGCTGGTTGGAGGAGTTTGTTTTATCTTCCCTGCGGTTGTCCTGACAGCGGGATTTGCTTGGGTGTATGTCACATTAGGCACTCTTCCCCAAGTGACTCCTTTTCTCTACGGAATTAAACCCGCTGTTTTAGCTATTATCTTTGCGGCATTATGGCGACTGGGTAAAACTGCTGTCAAAAGCTGGAAACTATTGCTGATAGCTGTAGCTGTGGCAATGGGAGTCTTTTGGGGACTTAATGAAATTGTCGCCTTGCTGTTGGGGGGATTAATGGGGATGATTTGTTTGCGATTAAGAATAGGGACTTTTGTGGGGTCAATGATTTTTCCTTTGCCCCTGGTATCAAATATACAAAAACTCAATTCTTCATCCCTGCCCCTAGTGACCAATGTATCTTTATGGCAGTTGGGTTTATTTTTTTTGAAGATAGGAAGTGTCTTGTATGGTAGTGGTTATGTGTTAGTAGCCTTCCTGCAAGCGGGATTGGTGGATGATTTGGGTTGGTTGACTCAGCAGCAATTATTAGATGCGATCGCTATTGGTCAATTTACCCCTGGTCCAGTGCTTTCTACTGCTACGTTTATTGGTTATGTAATTTCAGGTATGCCTGGAGCATTGATTGCTACTCTGGGAATTTTTGCACCCTCCTTTTTATTCGTTGCCACACTTAACCCTCTAATTCCCCGTTTGCGTGCCTCTAAATGGACATCGGCGTTTTTGGATGCAGTGAATGTAAGTGCGGTGGCGCTGATGGCTGTTGTAAGTGTAAGACTCTTCCTAAATATAGTGATTATACCTGTTACCCGCAGTATAGATTGGGTAGCGGTACTAATCGCTTTGGTTGCAATATTTTTGACAATTCGTTGGCGATTAAACCCCGCTTTTTTAGTTATGGGTGGTGCTGTTATTGGTTGGGGATGGAAAATGTTAGATTTCCAATTTTAGATCATCATCCCAATCTGCTCATACATAAGTAAAGATTATTGTATTTACAATTTGATTTTGTGATTCAAATAATTATTCGTTATTTTGTCGAATTTTTCTCGAAAAATTATTCACGTAATTGCGTTGTTTGATGCTATAGTAGAAAAAAGTGATTTTGGGAAAATTATGACCGTTGCTTACCCAAAACAGCTACAACCCTTATTATTTCGTACCTCCTAACCTAAAAGTCAATTTTTCATAACTTATCAAAAGACCAATTTTTCTTGACCCGATGCCCTTCATAAAGACCTGCATTTGACAAAATATAGTTAATGTGTTATGGGTAAGGCGTCTACAATATCTCGGTGTAGTGTTAGATCACAGATATTGTACCTACCTGAAAAAGCCAAGCAGCGCGTTGCGAACTTTTCTTCTCGTTGTAGCGACTGCCGGGGTTTCTTGAAAATGATTAAGCCTGTTCTGTCACTCTGGGAAAATAAAAATAAAAGCCAAATTTCCAACTGTAGATAAATCGGGCATTTGAGCGTTTATTTTTAAACAGAATAGCTGAAATCAAGATTTTTCGTCAAAGTATTATACTGTAAGCATCCTAGATTATTATATAAGCGAAAGTGATAAAAGAGGGTTAATAACGAAAACCTAAATTTTGGGTTGACAAACTGGTTTTTTTGGTCTTGACCAATTACCCATTACCAATTACCCATTACCAAATTTAACTGAGGTGTTTCGATATTATATTTAGTAATTCATCTTGGGTAAACGGCTTAGTTAAATAGCCTGAGGATCTTACCATTTTTGCCCTAGCTCTATCTATCAATCCATTTCTTCCTGTTACCATAATCACAGGTGTATTTTTAAAATATGTATGTTTCCGTATCCGAGAACATAATTCATAGCCATCTATAGTTGGCATACTAATATCAAGGAGAATTAGGTCTGGTTTACTACGGATAATTTCTATTAAGGCTTTCAATGGATTATTAATTGTGGTAACAGAAAAATATTCTTCATCTAAAAACTTTTTGATAATCTTTAATACAGTCGGACTGTCATCGATACAGACAATTTTGTAGACTTTATTTTCGATATCGGCTGGTGGTGCTTGGTAAATTTCTTGATTTTGATTAGAAACGGGAGTAGGTTCTATTTTCTGATTATTATCTTGATAATTATCTTGATTATTATCAAGATAATTCCTATCTTCTTTCAATTTTGAAGATTGAACAATAGGCTGATTAGCCTCTAAAGATAATTCTGTGCTGTCATTATTTAAAGTACTAACATCTGCCCCCACATCATCTTGCAAGAATTGTTTTTTCTTAACAAGAGAATCGACAGTTTTTGCAGATAAAAACTCTTTTAATTGAGTGTTAAGCCAGTTTTCAAATAGTTCATCTAGTAGTCTTTGCTGCATTGCTTCATCTAATTGAGCCGGAAGCATTTTTTCTAAACGCACGATTATAAACCACTCTTCTAAACGAGTTGGTGGTGAGAGTTGACCGGGCTGACTTTTGACGAGAATATTTGCCAAAATAGGGTGGGGAACATTTAATTCTACCGGACCAAGTATACCACCTGTTTGTGCTTCCATTCCTTCAGAATAAAGGCTAGCAAGTTCCCCAAAAGATTGTTCTCCTTCCTGAATTCGGAAATAAATTTCTTGGGCAATACCAATATCTTTGACGCGAATCAGGGAATAGACAACCCGATCTAAACTAGCCTTACGTTGCACAAAATAGGATTCTAGCTTATCTCCCCAGAAGTTCTTTTTAAATTGTTCTAGTTTGAGAGTGCGCATCACTAGATAATCGAGTCTTTCCCGGGACATGCCACGGGATGCCAACCATCTATCTAAGTCTGCATCGGAATTTAACTGTTGTTCTCGGTAAAATTTCTGGTATCCGCGAGCAATATCTTCCTTTGAAAGGGTAATGCTAGCGATCGCTTCTTCAAGGATCATCTCTCGTGCCAATTGCGGCATCATACCATACTGTTTTAGTTGATTAGCAACTTTGCTATCAGTAATTGTTTTCAGCCGTATAGCAGCTTGTTGCCAGACATCACCTATTGATTCAAATCTTGTCATATGTATTTAATACCAGAATTTTAGTTGCTATTCAGTTGTGGAAATTTCAGTTTGTGCTAAAAAATTAAAATCAATTAGTAAATTAGTTTAAAATTTTAGCTGGTTAAATAATTCATTTGTATATATATAAAATTAAGGGATTCATAACTTTATGGTTTATACTTCAATAATTTACATAATTTACGTATTGTAACCCGAATTTCCTGTATTAGTGAACGCAAAAAAAACTGAAATTCCTAAGTTGTAATTGATACAGCAATTTTCGGGTTGCAAATTTCAGATTTATAGAAACTAAAGTTGTTTTGTCCATTATCTGCAAAAAACGCCTAAGGGGCAATCCTTAGACGATCTCTGAGATGTTGAATTTTACAGTTGAGGGAATAGGGAATAGGGAACAAAGAACAGAAAAATGTCCTAACACACATCTTGCACCTGGGTCAGAAACCGGGTTTATTGGGAATATTGACCTGTCAAAACTCTAATTTTTTGTTCATAAACCCGGTTTCTCCATGCTTACCCTCGAATGGTGCAAGGGTCAGAAACCGGGTTTATTGGCAATATTTACCTGTCAAAACCCTAATTTTTCGTTGATAAACCCGGTTTCTCAATGGTTGTTGAGAATGGTGCAAGATATGAGTAGGGTTATGTCTGGCAAGGCAAACCAATGGGAGAATGAAAAATCGCCAGTCAGTGTGGTTTCAGCATTAGAAAACGTTGATGCTGACGATCATGTCATCGTAGTCTAAATCGCCACCTCCAAATATATCTTCAACGCCAAAGGTATAATCATCCAACAAGCGGAAGTGATCTACTCCATCAGCATTGGCACCTAAGACGGGGAAGAATACTTCATTGGGATTAAAGTCATCTGGTGTACCATCAGCAATCATAAAAGGAGATACTATCACCCTACCGGGTAAGGTAAACTCCGCTGAGGTGTTTCGAGTAATGGAGATATCCAGTCTATGTTCCATCACAGACTGGACGTAATTATTAGATCCAACTGTTGCGATTATATTTCCTTGATTATCGACGACATCACCACTTTCATTGGTAATATATAATCCGACAAAATTATCAAAAGCAGCTTCACTACTGACGGTAATTTGACCAGTTAAAGTATCAACATTTTCATTTCTCAGGTCTAAAACTTCTCGACCTGTCTGCAAACCAAGGAGTTTTTTCGCTTGACCGGGGGGTTTATTTAAAGGATCGAATCCCTTGATTTCAATGCTTAAACCATCAAAGACACCATTAGCATCATCGTCAATATTGAGAGTGAAACCTGTAGAAGTGAAGTTTACAATTTCAAAGCTACTAACACTGGAAAAGAAAACTTGACGTTCAACTCCTGCTTTTACTTCATCAAAGGTGCCATTTTGAATTAGCATAAAGCCTAATTGTTGACCTTCGATAAGTTCTAAAGTGCGAGTTAAACTGCTAAAGTCAAAGCCACTTGGTAATCCTGAAGGATTGTTACTGGAAAGAATCGATAAAACAGAGAGAATACGATTATTGTCATTAAGAATGGCATTTAAATAACCATCATTATCATCAGGGCTAATATCACCAATATTACCCTCTGGATTATCCACAGCGAATAGGATCAATTCGTTGGAGAAAGAAGTGTTTTGTGCTGTAATCGAAATTTGCACAAAGGTCTGAGTTAGGGTTTGGAATATACCAGAAGATTCGTTTAGTTCAAAAAATCCTGTTGTTTCCCCAGTTGTGTCTCCATCTGTATCATCGTCAGGATTTCCTGTTTCTACTACTTCAGGTTCAATATCCAACTCAAAGCTTAAGAAGTTGGTTTTTTGTAAATCTGAAGATGCAAATCTATTATCACTAACAAGAGTTAAAGACCGTTTTCCATTGGGTAATACTGGACCCAATGTCATGGCTTCAAAGTTGTCAACAGGAATTTCTAAAAGCGTAGATACAAGTTCATTGCCAGTAACTCCAAAACTTGATTCTAGTTCTGATACAAGGTCATCAAGTTCAATTAAGTTTTGGCTTTTTTCAGATAATAATGTTTCAAGTTGTGTAGCATTAAAATTAGAACTGAAAGATGCAAGTTTCTCAAAGGAAATTCCAATTGTAGATTTGCTCTGTTCAAGAGGAAGACCCAAAGCTTTGAGACCGCTATCATCAATGGAAATCTCCAAAGACAATGTAGGTGCTAAATCTTCGAGATCCTTTATAGTGATTCCTGATGTAGTTTGAATATCATCCAGGGAAAAGCCTAGTGTAGATGCAAGGTTTTCGGCAGAAATTCCGAAACTAGAATCAAGATTATCAACAGCAATTCCAAAAGTGGATAAAAATTCTTCAGCGGATTCTCCCAGGGTGGCTTCGAGGTCTGCGGCTGAAATTCCTAAATTATCTCCCAGAGTGTTAACGGGAATCCCTGCTTGGGCAAAATCAAGCAGTAGTTCTTTCTCAACTGCATTGATATCATCAGTTAATTCCGATATATTGCTGATGTCTGTCGTACTTTCTGTGACATTAATTTGAAAAAGCTTATTATTGAATCCCTCCTGATATATAAAAGAACGCTCCAATGCTAAAAGGGTTCCAGCATTGTCAACCGCAACCAGTTCCACTAAGCCACTGGTATCAGAATCATCCCCATCAGCCCCTGTTGCTAGCGGATCTGTATAGTAAAGAAATTCTCCAGCAATTTCAGGTATATCACCCGTCAAGTCATATTTGAGGATGCGAACAGGACTTCCCTGACTTG
Source organism: Nostocaceae cyanobacterium (assembly GCA_030065825.1). Lineage (GTDB taxonomy): Bacteria > Cyanobacteriota > Cyanobacteriia > Cyanobacteriales > Nostocaceae > JASJCY01. The sequence continues at coordinate 30,026 of JASJCY010000030.1, forward strand.
TACTAGCTTCCTGGTCATCATCATTTTCAGTAGCCACGAACAGGTAGCGCTCGTCAGGAGTTAGAGTTAAACTCTTTAAACCTAGGTTATTGGTGATATCAGCAGCGAATTTGTCAGGAAATGGCAAATTCATCAACTCCCCACCAGCCAAAGAAAATTCTTTGATAAATGTGGAATCTTCCTCTTCTTCAGAAGCGATGAAAACACTGCCATCATCACTAAAAGCAATAGCTTCCGGTTCTAGTGTAAAATCTGCAAACGTATCGCCATTGTCATCCAAGAGGGTGGTAACGTCAGTAATATTAACGTCTCCATCGTCTAAACCACCATCTTCAAGGTCTATTTCCAGGGTGTAAAAACGAGGTTGAATACGGTCATCGGAAGCAGCATAATAAACCTGCTGAAACGGATCGAAGGCAATCCCGGAAATACCTGCGAAAGTAGTACCCTCAAAGTCTGTTTCATCTAAGGTATCTTGTCCGATAAAAGTAATACCCTTGACCATTAGGGGTTCTTGATTAAGGGAACTAGTACCAGAATTATTAGCAGCATCACCCACCACTAGGTTCGTATCATTGAGATTCTCAACAGTAGTGTTCTGAATGATTGCTAAAGCCTCCTCAGGTTGACTCTTAGCGCTGATAACAACGTCTGTTCCCTGCTGTTGAATACTCAGGTCATCCAAACTCGGAATTTCTGCTACATTAACCTTCAGGGTGTCCTCTTCGGGATTAAAGTCGGTGATGATATTGGCACTTTGAGGAAGTTCACCATTAACTAACCAAAAGACATCATTACCAAAACCACCGCGAATAGTGTTACCCCCTTCTCCTGCAAAAATGGTGTCATTACCAGAACCACCAGATACACTATCGTTGCGATAGGGAGTAATGTTGTCGTCCCCTGCACCACCAAACAACAGGTTTTCACTTTCTACATCATCTTGGGGGTCAGAAATGAGTTCATCATCCCCTTGATCGCCAAAAGCGTGATCGAACCGGAATGCAAGAATCTCGTCTTCACCCAAACCACCACTAAGAGTATTGTTTCCTGTGCCACTTATGACATCAATTACATCGTCACCAGCTAGACCTAGTACTAGATTACCTGAATCTTCTAAGACATCTTCCAGGGATGGCAGGGTGTCATTGATAGTAGTACCTTTAATAATAGCCATAATTCCTAAATTTCCTCACAACCTTATAATTGAGCCTGATTGAACCTTTAACTTTAACCAATTTTTTTTAGATACTGTCATAAACGTCACTAGTAGGTTAGGCGATCGCCACCCTACCGCTCTTTTTGCTCATCCTGAGTTTTTTGTATAAATTAACTTATATTGACGCCAAAAAGCCTAAGTAAAAATACTAAAAAATATCAGATAATATAGGGTAAGGATTAATAAATACTAAACTAAATATATTCACACTTTTGCACTTCCATGTAATAAAAGTTAGAGCAGTCGTAGTTATAATCACCAGGCTTTGGTTTCTGGTGAGAGGGTTTTGCAAGTCCTAACTCTCCATGGGAGGCTTTTAAGAGTAATAACATTGCTGAAAGACAAATCGTCACCATGCTTATCATACAGAGATTTCAAAGATGCACCTGGTGAGGATATTTTGGAGATACCCACCTGGGAATACTCTACAAGGACTTTGGAAATTTTCTCCAGGAATTCCAGAACAAGATAACAAATTTGATGCTTTTTGTCCTCTGTAAAAATACTTAATCAATCAAATTAGGACCGGCAGGGATGCCCATTCCACTCTTGATGTATTTAATACCCTACGGACAGGGATGCCCATTCCACTCTTGATGTATTTAATACCCTAAGGTCAGGCTACGCCTATAAGTGAAAACCGCTATATTAAATCCAGATGATTAGTGATAGAACTAACAACTTGTACCAATGTCGTTTAGCCTCACCATCCACCTTGAAATAAATTTCAAGAAACCTATAGACCAAGCACGTAAAAACCCACTCTCATACTTTACCCAGTCTGATTTATCTAACAACTTGCACCATTCTCAATCAGAACCAGAGGTTCCCATGTTCTAGTTACCAGCTTCTAGTTACCAGCGTCACGCTGGTAACTAGGGTTTGGAGGCTCTGCCTTCTGGTTATCCTTAAGGAAGTCTAAATGAAATAAAAGTCTAGAAAGATAATCTATAATCTGTAACATTTTTTAAAAATTAAATTTTTATTTTTACCTCTTATTAACCTTGTTTTAACAAGGATATTTAAATAATGAGCTTAAGTCACCCTTTGAGTGAGTAGAAAAAGTAACTCAAAATTCCTGTATTTAAGCACATGAACTATAAAAGAAATCTCTGGAAATTAACTGGTGTGTTGGCAGGTGTTGTTACCACCATTGGTATTGCTGTACCTGCGGTTCAATCCCAAACACCCATTATCAAGATTGATGGTTCGAGTACTGTCTACCCAATTACAGAAGCCGTAGCTGAAGAATTTCAGAAGGCAAAACGCGGAGGTGTTCGAGTCACCGTTGGGGTTTCAGGTACAGGTGGTGGATTTAAGAAATTTTGCTCAAATAATCCTTCTGTGCGCACCGATATATCAGATGCTTCTCGACCCATTAAGGATAAGGAAAAGCAGATGTGTGCAGCAGCTGGGGTCAAATATATGGCAATACCTGTTGCCTATGATGCCATCACTGTGGTTGTCCACAAAAATAATCCGGTTAACAACATCACAACCGCTGAACTGAAGAAAATGTGGGAACCTGATGCTAGAGGAAACATAACCAAATGGAGTCAGGTAAATTCAGGATGGCCCAATGCTAGTTTAACTCTTTACGGACCTGGGGCAGACTCTGGAACCTTTGATTACTTTACCAAAAAAATTAATGGGGCATCTGGAGCAAGCCGTCCAGATTTTACTCCCAGTGAGGATGATAACGTCCTAGTAAAAGGAGTATCAAATAACACAAACGCCCTTGCCTACTTTGGTTATACCTACTACGAAGAAAACAAAAATAAACTCAAAGCTCTCAGCATTAATGGTGTCAAGCCCTCTATGACGACTGTCCGTAATGGTACTTATAAACCATTGTCACGCCCAGTATACATATACGTCAATCTAAATGCGGTGAAGACCAAACCTGCTGTCAGGGAATTTGTTGAATATTACCTTGATAACGCTTCTAGACTAGTACCTGAAGTCAAATCTATTCCTAGGACTGACTATTCAGCATCGAAGACAAATTTGTTGAATGCTATTAGGTAAGCAAGCAGAGAAGTTAATTTTTCTGTGGATACATATAGAGGATAAGAGCATAGCAGAGACTGGCAGACATCGAGAGAGAGGATTTCTCTATGTCACCAAGTCTCCTTTAGTTCAAATCCGATCCTGATTCAGGAATATGTAATTAATTTTGCGGCATTGCTGAATTAAGGAATGAATATGAGTGGGGTAGGCATCTTGCCTGCCTGCTGAAATATAGAAAACGAGCAGGGATGCCCATTCCACAAACCAAGATGCTCCGCAGTCGCTACAACGGGGGGAACCCCCGCAACGCGCTGCTCTCCATCCCACAAAACTATCAAAATCATCCCCCATTTATGCAACGCCAATTTTGCCAAAGTAAAGTAAACAAGTAACTTAGATGACGCCAAAATCATTCCAAGTTTCACGAGTAGGGTTATTCACCCCCAGATTCATCCGCAATTTACGAGAGAGAGTAATTGAATTTGTCCTGTTTCTGGCTGCCTGTTCTTCTGTTGCTACAACCTTGGGGATTCTCTATATTTTAGTCACCGAGTCCTTAAAGTTCTTCAGTGAAATTTCTGTGGTAGAATTCCTAACTGATACCCAGTGGACACCCCTGTTTTTAGAGAAACATTTTGGTATTCTTCCCCTGCTTTCAGGTACATTGGTGACTTCTGGGGTAGCTTTGCTGGTTGCTATTCCTTTAGGAACCATTGCCGCTATCTATTTGAGTGAGTTTGCACCCAACCGCTTGCGAGAAATCATCAAGCCTTGTTTGGAACTCCTAGCAGCTATTCCCACGGTTGTTTATGGCTATTTTGCCCTGTCTGTAATTACACCACTATTGCAAAAAATCTACCCAAATTTACCGACATTCAATATGCTGAGTGCAGGGTTGGTGATGGGATTGATGATTATTCCTTTAATCAGCTCTATTAGTGAAGATGCCATGGCTGCTGTTCCCGTGGGATTGCGAGAGGGTTCCTATGCTATGGGAGCAACCCGTCTGCAAACCGCTTTGCAAGTCGTTTTTCCCGCTGCAATCTCTGGCATTAGCGCTGCTTACATTTTGGGAGCTTCTCGTGCTGTTGGAGAAACCATGATTGTGGCAGTTGCGGCAGGTTTACAACCAAATTTGACGTGGAATCCCACAGAGCAAGCTGCTACCATTACCGCTTACATTGTTCAGGTAAGTTTGGGGGATTTGCCCCATGGAACCATTGAATATCAAACGATTTTTGCCGCTGGACTAACCCTAATTTTAATGACATTACTGTTAAATATTATCGGTTATTTCTTGTCCCGACGCTTCCGGGAAATTTATTAGTCATTATCAATCATTAAACCCTTAGAGGTTAAAGACCCAAGAAACCGGGTTTTTCTGGGTGAAGTATCAAATATTATCGTACTTAGTCTGGAAGAAACCCGGTTTCTAAACAAATGACAAATACCCAATGACAAATGACAAATAACTTACAGAAAATCCGAGCCAATGTTTCTGTCCGCAAACAAATTGAAGCTGTGTTTGCAATCGTTGGTTTGTCGGTGATTCTTGTGGCAATTTTTATCCTGTTGGGATTGATCCTGCAAATGTTCCTTGAAGGAACCCCCCGTCTGACTCCCCAATTTTTTGTTTCCTTTCCCAGTCGTAAGGCAGAAGCAGCAGGGATTCTTTCTGCTTGGGTGGGAACTGCTTTGTTAATGTTAGTCACTGCTTTATCAGCTGTCCCTCTTGGCATTGCTTCCGGCATTTATTTGGAAGAATACGCTGGCAAAAACTGGCTTTCTGCCCTGATTGAAATTAATGTCACTAATCTGGCTGGGGTTCCTTCCATTATCTATGGTCTGTTAGCACTGGGTTTATTTGTCTATCAGTTTCAATTAGGTCAAAGCATCTTGACAGCTGGATTAACTCTGGCTTTATTGATTTTACCAGTTGTAATTGTTACCACTCGCGAAGCATTGCGTGCCATTCCTAATAGTTTGCGAGAAGCTGCTTATGCAGTTGGTAGTAGTAAATGGCAAATGATTTGGGATCATATTCTTCCCTACTCTTTTAGCAGTATTCTTACGGGTATTATTATTGGTTTAGCACGGGCAATTGGGGAAACAGCTCCAGTAATCACAATTGGTGCTTTGACTTTCATTGCCTTTTTACCCGATTCCCCCTTTAAAAGCGATTTTCCCTATATTTCCTTTGACTGGCTACAAGCTCCTTTTACTGTTTTACCCATTCAGATGTTTACCTGGGTATCTCGTCCTGAACAAGCATTTCAGGCAAATGCGGCAGCAGCTGGTGCTGTGCTAATTCTAATGACTCTCGGCATTAATGGTCTAGCTATTTATATCCGCTATCGTTTCCGTAAAGGTATCAAATGGTAAAAGAATTTTCTGAACATTCACCTAATTCCTATACTTTTCCAGCAAAAGCAATTGTCCAAAATCTCAATTTTTTCTATGGTTCTTTTCATGCTTTAAAAAATAATAATTTTGCTATACCGGAAAATCAGGTAACAGCATTGATTGGTCCGTCTGGATGTGGTAAAACTACCTTGCTGCGTTGCTTCAACCGGATGCATGACCTTTACCCTGGTAATCGTTATGGTGGGGAAATATTGGTAGATTCAGTTAATATCCTCAGTAAAAAAGTCGATCCCATTGAAGTACGAATGCGCATTAGCATGGTATTTCAAAAGCCAAATCCCTTTCCCAAGTCAATCTATGAAAATGTTGCCTATGGGTTGCGAGTGCGGGGAGAAAAACGACGCAGTATCATCGATGAAAAAGTCGAACAAGCTCTAAGGGGAGCAGCTTTATGGGATGAAGTAAAAGACCGCTTGAATGATTCGGGATATGAGCTTTCAGGGGGACAACAGCAGCGTTTATGCATTGCCAGGGCTTTGATTACTGATCCAGAAATTGTCCTATTTGATGAACCTACATCTGCCCTAGATCCCATCGCTACAGCAGGTATTGAAGAGTTAATAAATCATTTAAAAGAACAAGTCACAATCATAATAGTGACTCACAGTATGCAACAAGCAGCCCGATTTTCTGATTATACAGCATTCATGTATTTGGGTGAACTCATGGAATTTAATCAAACAGAAATTATCTTTTCTAATCCCTCAAATATGCGAACGAAAGATTATATCAGTGGAAAAATAGGTTGAATAATAAGTAACAAGTAACAAGTAATATAGCGCTTCCTAATCTGCTGAAGTACAAAAGGGCAGGCAAGGATGCCCCGCAGTCGCTACAACGGGGGGAACCCCAACGCCAGTTCACTCAACGCGGGAAACCCGCGCACGTGACTGGCTCCGCAACGCGCT
>JASJCY010000043.1 GCA_030065825.1 Nostocaceae cyanobacterium
CGCTTGTGGCTTCCATGACTCCACCTAAAATATGAAAAGTGGTAGTTTTACCTGCAGCATCGGGACCAATTAAACCAAAGATTTCACCGCGATTTACTTCTAGGTTGATGTTATTAACAGCAAGAAATTTACCGTATCTTTTGTATAAGTTATTGGTTGTAATTATAGGAGATGATAAAGACATTTAAATGATGATGTATGGGTGTTAGCAAAAATATAAAAAGGAATATTGTAGGTTGGGTTGACGCAAGGAAACCCAACATCAAGGACTCTTTTTGTTGGGTTGCGCTGTCGCTTAACTTACATCTTGCACCAAAAAAACCGGGTTTATGAACGAAAAATTCAGGTTTTTAGGTTTAGCTATTCTCAATAAACCGGGTTTCTCACGGTGATGCAAGATATGAGTTAACCCAACCTACATATCCATTTGTATTTTAATATAAAAAGTTAGATTGAGTTAGAACCCCGACTTCTTGAAGAAGTTGGGGTTCTGAAAACCCCATAGTAAAAATATCAATAAATGTCTACACCGATTTATCACATCACACACCTTAGTAATTTACCCTCTATCTTACAATTAGGTGAATTGATAGCTAACAATCAGCTGAAATAGCAACAAATAAATTATCAAAATATTGCTCATGGAAATATCCAAGATAGAAGAGCATTAATTTCTGTTCTTTGTGCAGCAAAGGGATGTTTACATGATTATGTACCTTTTTATTTTGCACCTCGTTCTCCTATGCTTTATACCATTAACAAAGGCAATGTACAAGGATATAACGGAGGACAAGATTTAATAGTCCACTTAGTTTCAGAAGCAGAATTAATAGACTCTCAGGGATTAGTATTTACCTTCACTGATGGTCATGCAGTGATGATAGGGTATATAAGTTTTTATGACCATATTCAAGAATTAAATAATGTCATCGATTGGAAACTGATGCAATCAAAATACTGGTCTAAAACTGAAGACGATCCTGATAGGAAATGCCGACGACAAGCAGAATTTTTAGTACATCAATCTTGTCCTTGGACACTGATAACAGAAATAGGGGTGCAAAATCATACAATTCAATTAGAAGTCCAGCAAATATTGCAAAACTTTCATTATCAAACCCCGGTTCAGGTTTACTCTGATTGGTATTACTAAAACAAAAATGATAAGATAGTTAATTATAAGATAGTTAATTATAAACTATTTATTCATCACAAGCAGTAATAGGAAATGATTGAATTTAAGCAAGGCAACCTATTAGAAGAAAAAGCTGAAGCCATAGTTAATACTGTTAATTGTGTTGGTGTTATGGGCAAAGGTATTGCCTTGCAGTTTAAGCGTGCTTATCCTGAAAACTTTCGTGAATACGCAAAAGCTTGTCAAGCTGGTAAAGTGCAACCAGGACGGATGTTTACTGTCGTAAGGGATAGTATATTTAATCCTAGATATATCATTAACTTTCCCACCAAACGTCATTGGAGGGGTAAATCAAAAATTGAAGATATTAAAAATGGACTAACAGCTTTAATTGCAGAAGTTAAGCAATTAGGTATCACTTCAATAGCCATACCACCTCTAGGATGCGGTAACGGTGGTTTAAATTGGACAGAAGTTAAACCCCTCATAGAATCAGCTTTTAATCAATTACCAAATGTACAAGTAATTCTCTTTGAACCCATAGGAACACCAGCAGCAGAAAAAATGCCTGTTGGTACTAAAAAACCTAATATGACTCGTGGACATGCTTGATAGCGCTTTTCGGTTGAGTCCAATACACCAACAACCTCACCCTGTCCTAACGGACATCCCTCTCCGAACTTGCGGAGAGGGACAGAGGGTGAGGTCTTTCTTTGTATTGCATCCAAGTGAAAACCGCTATAGTAATTCGTCTAATTGAATTATACGGAATTCCAGGTTATGAATTAACCAAGTTAGAAATTCAAAAACTAGCCTATTTCCTCCAAGAAAGTGGAGAACCATTGAGACTAGATTATGAACCAAAAATATACGGTCCCTATGCTCATAATCTCAATCATGTCTTAAAACGTATAGAAGGACATTACATTTGTGGTTATGGAGATGGAACAAGTAAAGCCGAAAGTGTAGACATTTATGTATTGCCAAAAGCTAGAGAAGAAGCAATAGCTTTTTTGGAAACAAAACCAGAAGCTGAAAAAAATTTAGAAAGAGTCAGTAATCTTATATTTGGTTTTGAAACTCCTTATGGAATGGAGTTGTTAGCAACAGTCCACTGGGTAGCAACTAAAGAAGCAAATCCAGCAAAAAATAGCGAAGAAGCTATTACTTTGGTGCATGAATGGAACGATAGAAAACGTAAACTATTCAAACCCGAACATATTCGTAAAGCTTGGCAACGTTTGGACGAACAAAATTGGTTAACTCCCACATAAAATGGCAAATTATTAACAGGAGAAATTCCTTATTTATTAACATCAATTTCCGCATCCGCAGGCATTCCCGGTTTTGCCAATCCTCTCGGTTTATCTATACTAATTTTGACACCAAATACCTGCTTTACCCTATCTTGTTTAAAGTAAATATTTTCCGGTGTAAAAGAAGCTTGAGTATCAACCGCACTCACATGGGCATTTAAAGGTTGATTAGGAAAAGAATCCAACCAAACTTTCACCGGGTTACCAACTTTTACCTTACCAATTTCTCCTTCCGGAATATAACCCCGCATATAAACACTATTAGGATCGATAATTGTCAACAAAATCCTCCCACTCCCCACAACTGCACCCGGTTCCACACTCCGCGATGTCACTACCCCATTAATAGGACTTTTTACTTGTAAATCATCCAACTGTGCCAGAATTTGTTGTTCATTAGCTTTGGCATTTTCTACACCAGCTTGTGCTGCTGCTAATTGAGATTTAGCTAGATTTAACTGTTGTTGCAAAACTTCAATTTTCGTAATACGAATATCTGGATTCAAGCTTGTAGTTTCAGCTTGCACTAACACACCTTTAGCAACATTAACTTGTTTGATAGCAGCATTTACACTCGCTTGACGTGCTTTGACAACAGCTTCTGAGGTATCCAAAGCAGTTTGTGCTTCATCTAATTGTTGTCGGTTGTAAGCACCTTGACGATATAAAAAAGCATTGCGATTGCGGATGGTTTTGGCTAATTTAGCATTCGCAATAGCTGACTGTAATTGTGCTTGTGCTTCGCTTAATTGTGCTTGTGCAGCAGCAACCCCAGATTGTGCTTGGGAAATCTTACCTTGGGTATCTCCTTTTGCCTGTTGTAGGTTAAGTTTTGCTTCTTTAATTTGGGTTTCTATTACACTAATAGAGAGGCTTGCTTGTTCTACCGTCTGTTGACTAGATACAACTCTTGCCTTTGCACCTGCAAGTTTAGCTTGCAATTCGGCATCGTCCAAACGGACAATTAACTCTCCTTGAGTGACGCGATCGCCTTCCCGCACAGCAACAAAATTGACTCTACCGGGAATCTTTGCCCCCAAATCGGTTTCGTAACCCTCAATGCGTCCGCTTAATTGCAATCCTGTAGTTTGGGGACCCGAGAGGTAATACCAAATTGGTGTTGCGATCGCAGCCATAGCCACTAACCCCGTCAAAACTAATAAAGGCAAGGTAAATTTACCTTTGGGAGGTTTCTGGTAAGGAGGTTCTAATTTTTGCTGTGGTGCTGCTAAAGGTTGCGGTTGCAACTCTTCCCCAGGTGCAGTTACAAACTGGGTTGTCATTTTGATAACCCCCGGTAAATGTCAAGACAGAGGTTGCTACTCTACCTTGAACTTAGATGTCAAATTTGAGGAACTTGTGAGGAATGGTAATTCGTAATTCTTAATTCTTAATTCTTAATTCTTAATTTGTAATTCCCAAACTCCAATCACAGATTACACAGATTCCACTGTCCGTGCAATCCAAAAATCAGCGATCAAACTCCTAACACCCAACACCTAACCCCCAACCCCTAATTCCTAACTCCCAACTCCTAACTTAAATCACCATAAATTCAGCTTTTACAGTCAACAACCCACCGAAGCGTCGGAGTACCGATGTAGCGGGGGCTTGAAATACAGCCCTAGTTGACCAGTCTAAGTACCTTGCGTACTACGTTTCTTTGGTCACGACACCTACGCGTAGCTAGTTTGTAGCCATGTCATAAGCGCGTTAAACAGCCATTTGGGAGGCAGTGTGTTAGGTCTAACAAGCCTTAGAAACATTGACAAAGCTAACTTAACCCGAAAGGAGGGACTTTATGTCCAAAGTGTTTGTAATTGATTCAGAAAAAAGACCATCAGACCCAATACATCCAGCGCAAGCTAGGCAATTATTACGAAACAAAAAAGCAGCAGTATTTAGACGTTTTCCGTTCACAATTATTCTGAAAGAATCACCTCCAGATTCTTCGGTATTATTTCTAAGATTAAAAATCGACCCAGGCGCAAAATATACGGGAATTGCTTTAGTCAACGATTCTACTGGTGATGTTGTATTTGCTGCCCAATTAAAACATAGAGGGTTTGTGATTCGAGACGCTTTAACATCTAGAAGACAGTTAAGACGTAGTAGAAGAAACCGCAAAACCAGATACCGCAAACCACGCTTTTTAAATAGAACTCGCCCAGAGGGATGGTTAGCACCAAGTTTACAAAGTCGGGTTGAAAATATCAAAACTTGGGTTAACAAATTACGCAAATTTGCACCTATTAATGCGATTAGCCAAGAATTAGTACGTTTTGATATCCAATTAATGCGTAATCCAGATATTCAAGGTAAAGAGTATCAACAGGGTACGCTTGCAGGTTATGAGACTAGAGAATATTTGCTTGAAAAATGGAATAGACAGTGCGCTTACTGCGGAATAAAAGATGTTCCACTTCAAATAGAGCATATTCATCCAAAAGCTAAAGGAGGTTCAAATTCAATCACAAATCTTACCTTAAGTTGCTGCAAATGCAACACTAAAAAAGGAACTAAGGATGTCAAAGATTTTCTGAAAAAAGACCCGTTGAGGTTAGAAAAAATCTTGAAACAAGCAAAAAGACCATTAGCAGATACAGCCGCAGTAAATACTACTAGATTTGCATTGCTAGAAATTTTCAAAGCAACTGGATTACCAGTAGAAACAGGTTCAGGAGGACTAACAAAATTTAACCGCAATCAGCAGAATCTAGAAAAGCAACATTGGATTGATGCTGCTTGTGTTAGTAAGTCAACACCTATTCTCAATATTAAAGGAGTTAAACCATTGTTGATTACAGCAAATGGTCATGGCACACGCCAATCATGCCGTACAGATAAATACGGATTCCCGTCTCGGTATGTTCCTAGATTTAAATTTGTAAAAGGCTTTCAAACCGGGGACATTATCAAAGCTATTGTCACCTCTGGCAAAAAAGTAGGCGAATATGTTGGACGTGTTGCAGTTAGAACCACTGGCAGCTTCAACATTTTGACTAAAAATGGGCTAGTTCAAGGAATTAGTCACAAATATTGCACCCCTATTCACAAAAAGGATGGTTACTCGTATGCAGCGTAAACCTTGCCCCTCCTTTCTGAACGCCACTAATCGGAGTACCGATTTAGTGGGAGTCAAAAGGAGGGAAGACAGATGAAAATATTAGTGGTAGAAGATGATGTGCTGGTTGCTCAAACTCTCAGTGCTGTCCTCACAAACCAAAATTATGCTATTGAAGTTGCCTCCGATGGTGAGGTAGCATGGGATTTAATTCAAGCCTTTGATTATGACTTAATACTGTTAGATGTCATCCTCCCTAAGTTAGATGGTATCACTCTTTGTCGCCAAATTCGCTCTGCTGGGTTGCGGATGCCGATTTTATTGTTAACCGGGTGCAATAGCAGCCACGAAAAGGCAATTGGCTTAGATGCAGGTGCCGATGATTACCTAGTAAAACCCTTCGATCAAGAAGAATTAGTCGCACGCATCCGCGCTCTATTAAGACGTGGTACTTTAGCATCACAACCCATACTAGAATGGGATAATTTGCGCCTCGATCCCATCAGTTGCGAAGTTACCTATGGGGAACAAGAATTATCCCTCACACCCAAAGAATATGCCCTCCTAGAGCTATTTTTACGCAATAGTCGCCGGGTGTTTAGCTGTGGGATGATTTTAGAACATTTGTGGTCTTATGAGGACACCCCAGGGGAAGAAGCGGTACGTACCCATATTAAAGGGTTGCGCATGAAGCTTAAAGCCGTGGGAGCATCAGCAGATTTGATTGAGACAGTTTATGGTATTGGTTATCGCCTCAAACCCCAGGAAAATGGGGAAAACAAGAAGATTATCAAGGGAAGAAAATCTAAGCATAGAAAAGCTAGTGAGGAGTTAGGGATTGACAAAACTACCAACTCCACCTCACAACAGACATTATTAGCGATCGCCGGAGTGTGGAACCGTTATCAAGATAGGGTAGAAAAGCAGATAACTATATTGGAAGTAGCTGCTAAAGCCGTCATGCGCAAGGCTTTAAGCCCCAAACTCCGCCAACAAGCACAACAAGAAGCTCATTCCCTGGCAGGTTCTTTAGGTACTTTTGGTTTTCCTATAGGCTCCAATTTAGCAAAACAAATAGAGCAGACACTCAAAAATAAGCAAGATTTCAACAAAGCAGACGCTACCCAGTTGATTAGTTTAGTAAACCAACTGCGTCAGGAAATCGAGCAAAAGCAAGAGGAAACAACCTCATCTACGGAAACAGAAGCAGATGAGCAACCCTTACTACTGGTGGTTGACTCTGATTCTAACCTGGCTGCAAACATCCTCCAAGAATCTGCCCACCGTGGAATCAAAGTTGCAATTGCTACGGATATTCCCACAGCCAGAAATAAACTTTACCGCGAACATCCCAACGTGGTGTTGCTCGATCCCAGCGTTTCCGACAGTCATGAAGATAGCTTTGACTTGCTGGGGGAACTGAAAAATCGCAAACCTCCTGTACCTGTAATTGTATTTACACAGGAAAGTGATTTTAGTAACCGTTTAGAAGTAGCTCGTAATGGGGGACACACCTTTTTACAAAAGCCCATGGCAATCCCAGAGGTGATGGATACCGTTACCCAAGTATTACAACATGCTCCCCACGCAGAAGCTCATATTTTAGCCGTAGATGATGACCCCAAAATTGGAGCAGTTTTGCAAGCTTTGCTACAACCTTGGGGGATTAAGGTCACCAGCCTCACCGATCCCCAACGCTTCTGGGAAACCCTGGAAGTTGTAGATCCAGATTTACTAATTTTAGATGTGGAAATGCCGGAGGTCAATGGTCTAGAAGTTTGCCAGGTAGTACGGAATGACCCCCGATGGAGTGAGTTGCCAATTGTGTTTCTCACAGTCCATAAAGAAGCTGATATCATTGATCAGGTATTTGCCGCAGGAGCTGATGATTTTGTTAGCAAGCCTATTATTGGTCCGGAATTGGTAACGCGGATTGTCAATCGCTTAGAGCGCATTAAACTGCGACAGCACATGGCACAAACCCAGGAAAATAAAATAAGAGAAATCACTGAAAAAAATAGCAATCATCAGCAACAACAAACACTTTTAACACAGGAAACTGAACAAGCTTTACGCAAGGCAGAAGAATTAGAATTAATTGTAGCAGAACGTACATCTGAACTCCGCAAAATTAATGAGCAATTACAGTCGGAACTCAACGAACGCCAACGGGCACAGGAGGCATTGCGGGATTCCCAAGCGCGGTTAGCAGGAATTGTGGAGATTGCCGATGATGCCATTATTTCCATAGATAGTGACCAAAGGATTACCCTCTTTAATAAAGGGGCAGAGAAAATTTTTGGTTATCAGGCACAGGAAGTATTAGGGCAGCCCTTGGATTTACTCTTACCATCGCGGTATATTAACTCACATCGCCATTATGTAGCTGACTTTGGTAATTCTGCTAAAGTTGCTCGTCCGATGGGAGAACGTCGGGAAATTTTCGGTTTGCGTAAAGATGGGACAGAATTTCCCGCAGAAGCATCTATTTCTAAGTTAAAGCTGAGAGATGAAACAGTTTATACCGTTTATTTGCAGGACATTAGCGATCGCAAATATATCGAACGGATGAAAGATGAATTTATCTCGGTCACCAGCCATGAACTCCGCACTCCCCTCACTTCCATTCACGGTTCTTTGGGAATGCTAGCCAGTGGAATGATTCCCCCAGACTCAGAACAGGGAAAACGACTGCTACAAATTGCTGTGGATAGTACAGAACGTTTGGTGAGGTTAATTAACGACATCCTCGACATCGAACGCATCGAGTCTGGTAAGGTGAAGATGGAAAAACAAACCTGCAAAGTTGAAGAGTTAATCACCGAAGCGGTAAATGTGATTCAGCCTTTAGCAGACAAAGCAGGGGTCATTTTATCTATTGACAGCATACCAGAAAAACTCTGGGTAGATCCAGACCGGATTGTGCAAACCTTAACAAATCTACTCAGTAATGCGGTGAAATTCTCCCATTCCGCTGCAACTGTCTACTTGAGTGCAGAAGTTGAAGAAATTGACATACCAGAGAATTCTGCTGTTTCCCCCAACCGCAAACAGATATTATTCAAGGTACAAGACAGCGGACGAGGCATTCCCGAAGATAAAATTGACACCATATTCGAGCGCTTTCAACAGGCTGATTCCTCCGATTCCCGCAACCATGAAGGTACTGGTTTAGGCTTAGCAATTTGTAAGAGCATCGTCCAACAACATAGGGGACATATCTGGGTAGAAAGCAAGTTGGGTGAAGGTAGTACTTTTTACTTCACATTACCCATGTTGCCATCTCCCCGGAGTTCCATTACCCCTGATGGCGAAGAATTGGATGACGAGATTTCCCCATCTGTCCATCTACCTTTAGTATTAGTTTGTGACGACGATGCCCAAGTTTGCCAAGAACTGGAAAATCTCCTAGAAAAACGCCGTTATCGCGTGGTTACTGCGGATTCTGGGGAAACAGCTATAGCAGTAGCTGCACAACAGCATCCAGATGTGATTTTACTGGATTTGTTGATGCCGGGGATGAACGGTTGGGAAGTGATGGCAGTTTTAAAAGAGCGGACAGATACTAGAGATATTCCCATTATTATTTGTAGTATTTGCACACCCAGCGACAGCAGTAAACCCAGTACAGACTTCGTAGATTGGGTAAGCAAGCCACTAGAAGAAACCCTACTGTTTCAATCCCTGAGTCAAGTCTTAGCTCAATCTTCCCGACCCGTGCGAGTATTGGTAGTAGAAGACGACACCAATACAGCCGAAATTCTCACTACCCTCCTAAAAAGCCATGATATCGAAACCAGCCTAGCTAGTACAGGTAGGGAAGCAATTCGTCTCAGCCAAGAAGTAAAACCCGACTTACTGATTCTCGATCTCAGTTTACCAGAAGGAGATGGTTTTGACGTAGTCGAATGGTTGCAACAACATAATAAACTAAATAATATTCCTTTAGTAGTTTATTCAGCAAAAGACCTCAACGAATCAGAACGTCAGCGACTAAAGTTAGGACATACAGAATTTTTAACCAAAGGACGAGTAACAACCCAAGAATTTGAACAACGGGTAATGGGACTCATCCAGAGAATTACCCAAACTTCCAGAACACAGAGGCAACAATGACAACAAAGCGCATCCTCGTAGTTGATAACGAAGAATATATCCAAGAAGTTGCCAAGATTTGCCTAGAAACAGTGGCAGGTTGGGAAGTGCTAACTGCTGGTTCAGGTAAAGAAGGTATCAATAAAGCCGAGGAATTTCAACCCGATGCCATTTTACTGGATGTAATGATGCCTGATATGGATGGTCCAGCTACCTTTGAGAAACTACAGGCAAATCCCGCTACACAGAAAATTCCGGTAATTTTATTAACAGCCAAAATTCAAGCAAGCGATCGCCGTCGTTATGCCGAAATGGGATTAAAATCTGCGATCGCTAAACCCTTCAATCCCCTCGAATTAGCTGGTGAGGTTGCGAGTGTTCTTGGTTGGAATTAGGAATTTAGGGAATAGGGAATAGGGAACAAGGGAATAGGGAACAAGGGAATAGGGAACAGGGAATCTGTCTACTGCCAACACCATTTTCATAAATATTATTTTGACCCCTGATTACTAGATATGGGGCTAATTCAATATAGCCTTGCAGCATCTGTAGTCAATGAGGATGATCACAATGAAAGGAAAAGCTATCTTGAGTTCTATCGTATTAGGACTGACTTTCCCTTTGAGTTCTTTTGCCAGTTCTCCTGTTCAAAATTCCCTCGCACATACAAATCCTGGACAGTTCGATAGTTCAGGAACTGTTGTAATCGCACAACGATATCTAACTTCTCAAGATGTATCTTTACGATTGAAAAACAATGAATTACGGATACTAAATCTTCTTCGTAAAGATTCTGACAAAAATGACAGAGACGTACGATGGGATTATATCACTGTTGAGCAAATTAACAATCAACTGATTAAACTCAATGTTCACGGAAAAATAATGAAACTTGGAAAGCCTCCTATTCGTGTTGGAATTTATATACAGCATAATAGTCAAGGCGTTTTCACGGTTCTTAATAAATATGATTACTGGACTGGAAAGCGATGTCCCGCATGGTGCAAGAGACGGGTAAGAGAAGCATTACAAGAAGAAATTCCTAACAACTATAAGGATTACGAAGACGTGCTTAATACCATACTTTAGAGTGCATGTTTGACAAATTTTATTATAGCAGTCCTAAATGATTGGTGAAATTTTTGAAATAGCTGCGTTGTCAAGTATGCAGAGAATAAAATCAAAATTTTCACATGATTTAGGATTCCTATAACAGTGAAGCTTTGACGATGTTACTTATAATAACTAAAACAAATTTGCATCCAATAGCTTCACTTATTTTTAGATTTGGGAATTAAACGGAGGATTAAATGATAAATAATTATTTGCAACTCAAGTAGAATGTGTGCTTCTTAATGCTTGCTATTCTGAGAATAAAGCTACAGCAATTAGTCAGTAAATTGATTATGTGATTGGTATGAAACAAACCATAGGAGATAAAGCAGCAATTAATTTTGCTGTTGGTTTCTACGATGGGTTAGGTGCTAGTAAATCCTATGATTTTGCTTTTAATTTTGGCTGTGTAGCTATTCAGATATCAGGGACTTCAGAGGAATCTACTCCAATCATTAAAAAAAATGATGAACATAAATGATGAACAATTACAACAACTTATTGACAAGATTTGTGGCAGTTTAGATCGAGAAAGTTCAGAGTGGCGAAAAGCAATTTCTCGACTAATATTTGAACTTCAGCAATTACCCGGACTGCTAAAATCTTCTCACCCCCTTTATCTTGAAGCTTTAGATAAAACTTGGGAATGGGTTAGTAACAATATCTGCAAATTTAAACCAAAGCCATACATACCAGTTTCAAAAAGCTTGGTGACATGGATTAACGGACATTTAAGCTGGCGAATCAAAGATTTATATAGAAATCAACAACGCCAATCTAATCACGAAGAAAGTGTATATGTTGTCATCAATCAGGATTCTGAAAATCCCCTAATGTTGATAGATCAACTTTCAGAAACTGGATTTAATCCTCCTAAACTTACTGGACTTGATGCTTATCTTGAAGAACAAAGAAAAAAGAGTATTTTGACCATTTGGCAAAAATTTGAGCTTTATGTTCAAGAAGATCCCGAAAAGCTATTGTGCAAATGTCATCCTAAGAAATATCGTGATTGTAACTGTCAGTTACTCAGTAAAAAACGGCTTTTTACAGAACCACCAGAGAAATTTAGGCACATCAGTAAGGAATTAGGTATTAATGAGCAGACTCTAATATCTCATTGGAAAAAAAAGTGTCTCCCACTCCTGCAAAAAATTTTGGAGGATTTAGGTTATTCAAAGAATGGAGAATTATGAACAGTAAAGAAAAACAATTTTTACAGATTCCACTCGGTATCGAAGCTCATCGTTTTGCTGGTAAATTTGCAGCCGAACAAATTAACACTGAAAAAAGTAAACAGGTTTATTTGAATACTTTGGCTGTTTATGCAGTTCACAGATATCTCAAAATTCTAGGAATTAAAACAGATTTAAGTCAAGGTGACTGTTGGAATCCTATTCTGAGAAATCGATGGAATGTTGCCGATTTGGTGATTCCTAATATTGGAAAACTAGAATGTTGCCCTGTTTTACCTGGAGAAACTACTATATCTGTACCTCCAGAAGCAACTGAAGAACGAATTGGTTATTTAGCAGTTCAATTTACTGAAGATTTAGATAAAGTTCAGCTTTTAGGGTTTACAAAAACCGCAATAACAGGAATTATTGAAATTAACCAATTGCGTTCACTTGATGAATTTATTGATGTAATTTCACCACAACCAGTAAATTTAGGAAATTGGTTTGCAGCGATTTTTGATGAAGTTTGGCAGCCTATTGAAACACTATTCAATCCCCAACAATTAGCTTTTAATCGCAGAAAGTTGGCTTTTAAGGGCTTTAAACAGGATAATAGTGAAGAAACAATTAGCAGTCAAGAGATAATTGAACGAGTTAAAGAGATTAACCTAGGACTATTAGCAAATTCTCAGCAATTAAATTTGGTAGTTAGCATCAGGAAAGAAGAAAACCAAGAATTAGGATGTCTTTTCCAAGTTTACCCAATGAATATGGAAGAGTATTTACCTGTTGGTTTAAAACTAAAAGTAATCCTTGAATCAGATGAAGCAGAAAAGAAAGTAGAAGCAGAAGAAACTAAAAAATCTCTGAAAATACGATTAACTGAACTTCCGGGTAAACTAATAACTGTGCAAATATATCTAGACAATGAATATGTAACTGAACAATTCATTTTTTAGTTGATATTCAAGGAAAAATCATGAAAAAACAAGTGATTTTAAGCCCGAATCATGGCAGTTTTCAACAAGGCTTTGGTCAAGTCAACATTAATATTTTCTGGATAAATGAGAATAATAAATTTAATTCTCATCAAGAAGTTTGTCATTTTCCTCAAGCTCCAGAACTGCCAAATTATTACGAAAATTGGCGACAAAAATATCAAGACTTAGATAAATATCAAAGAGGGATTCTAAATGAAGATGACGAAACCGATAAATTCATCTCTGAAGCTGAACTTATGGCGGAATATATAAGAGATATATCTAAGTGCAACACAGCTTTTGAATATTTACAACAAAGCCTTAATTCTTGGCTGAATCCTGTCAAAAAGCAATTGGAAAAAGCACTTAATTTTAACCAGGAAGATGAAATTAATGTTGTTATCCATACAGATAATATTAGTTCTGAATCAACTAAAAAGATATTACCAAAACTACCTTGGCATTGGTGGGATTTTTTTCGTGAAAACTGCTTTGCTGATGTTGCTATATCATTCAGTAATTCAGAACATTTTAATTCTATTTATTCTGAACAAATGTCAGCACTTCCAAGACCAAAAAGAATCAAAATTTTATGTGTTCTAGGAGATAGTACGAACATTGATGTAGAAGCCGATAGACGATTACTCCGGGAAATATTAGGAGCATATTGTGTCTTTCTCAGACAACCTACACGCTCAGAATTCTTCGAGTTCATAGAAAAAGAACGCTGGGATATCCTCTTCTTTTCTGGACATAGTGAAACAGATAAAAAAGATGGTAACACTGGGTTACTGTATCTTAATCCAAAGGAAACACTAGATATTCAAGAAATAAGAGAAACTATTCAAGCAGCCATCAACCAATATCAAGGAATAAAATTAGCCATTTTCAATTCCTGTGATGGTCTAGGATTAGCACGTCAACTAGCAGATTTAGACATTGCTCAAATTATTGTTTGGAGAGAACCTGTTCTCGATCAGATAGCACAAGAGTTTTTGAAATCTTTTCTTGAACTTTTCACTCGAAATCTGTCTTTATATCGTTCTGTGCAAGAAGCTCGAATTCAAGTACAAAAATATATAGAGAATCCAAACAGAAATGAGCAAATACCAAAAATAAGTTGGTTACCAGTAATTCATCAAAATCTAGCCAAAGAAGAAATTACTTGGCACAAATTACGCGGATACATCGATGCCAAAATTATTGATATCAATAAACAAAATAATCCTCGCCAAAACTTGCTAAATAAAGTAGAAAAATACTGGATTGAAGGCATTCTTAAAAAAGCATTGCATCTAGAAAAAACAACAATTGAGCTAGGTTTAGAAGAACATTTCGATGCAGTTACAGCAAGTCAGAGAGAAAACCCTAATCAAGAAAAGCGAAACTTACCTGAAGGAACTAGAGCAATTGATATATTTGGTGAAATCGAAAACAAAAGAACAATGCTGATTCTCGGTGAACCAGGTTCAGGTAAAACCACAGCACTTCTAGAAATTGCTCAAGAATTAATTAGGGATGCAAAGCAAAATCAAGACTTAGCAATTCCTGTAGTTCTTAATCTTTCTAGTTGGGCTGGAGAGAGACAACCAAAACCTTTAACCGATTGGCTGGTTCAAGAACTGAATAGGATTTATCAGTTTTCTAAAGAACAGTGTAAAAGTTGGCTTATAAATCAGCAATTACTGCTCCTTTTAGATGGTTTAGATGAAGTTAGAGAAAGCCAAAGAGGAGCTTGCATTACAGCAATTAATCAGTTTCTTAGAGAAAATTACAAAACTGAAATGGTTGTTTGTAGTCGAATTCAAGATTACAACGAAATTTCAGAAAAACTTCAATTCCAAAGCGCAGTTTTCTATAAACAACTTACAGAAAAACAAATAAATCGCTATCTTAAAGATGCCGGGGAAGCATTATCAGCAGTTAAGGAATTGAAAGAAGAAGAAAAAGCAATACGAGAATTAATGAAAAGTCCTCTAACTCTAAACCTTATTACTGTTGCTTATAAAAATGAGTCAAAAGAGGAATTATTACACATGAATCCCTTGCCAGGAAATGTTAAACAAGTAGTAATTTTTGCCCTATCTCTCCTTATACAGAGAAGATTACACCTACTTGCATCACGACTTCTACAAAACTACCTGTTAAAAGAACGTCGTCATCATTTACTTAATAACTATATTCAGCGCAGATTTGAAGAGGAGCAGGTATCTAATTTTGGGTCTATTACTTTAGAGTCTAGCAAACTCAAATATCCAGAAAAACAATCGCGTCATTGGCTAAATTGGTTGGCTCAGAAAATGACACAAAAATCTCAAGAAGTATTATTAATTGAGCAGATACAGCCTGATTGGTTACAAACAACTACTCAAGAAAGGGTATATTTGATTGGCTCTAGACTTATTCTTGGATTAATAGCTGGTCTGATTGGAGTCTTACACTTTGGTACGCAGGTTACCTCTGATTTAGGAACACAGGCATCCTTGCTGATTCCTGCGCTGATAGCAGGTTTAGTATCATGTCTAAGTTCACTGATTCTATCTAATTTTATATCTAGAATAATACCCAGGTTTATCCCTTATCCTATATCTAGGTTTATTCCCGGAGTTATATCTGGACTAATATATGTAATAATTGCTGTCCTAATGGTCTACCCACTGGTGAATGAAAAATTAGTTACTTTGCTATCTCCTTTAATGATTGATGGAGTTGTTCTGGGTATACTTTTAACTTTAATAAGCCAAGAAATAGGAATTATTGATACTCTTGACCGATCATCGAAAAAAGCCATACAATATTCCATAATTGGTCTGATTGGTGGAGTAGTTTATGTACTAACTCGCTGGTTTTTAACTGATGTGTATCAAACACATTCTGGCTTGACAGTTTTACGTGAATTTAAATACGCTCCCATCATTATTGAGTTACTAATCTTTACAATAGTTCCTGGACTCATTGGTTTATTAGACAAAGCAGAAAACCTAGAGCAAACTATAATTCCTAACCAGGGTGTTTGGAGGTCAGCCAAAAATGCCTGTCTTTTCTTTGGAATCTTTTTTTCCGTAGGAATGATTTGCAGCATACCTTATTCAGAGAAACCTCACGAAGTAATCAGTATCGCATTAGCGGTTGGGTTACTTGCTGGATTAGCGGGTGGACGAGGACCAGTTTTTGCAGGGTTAGTTCTGATTCAACACTTCAGTTTGCGTGTAATTCTCTGGTTGCAAGGCTATACTCCTTGGAACTATGCTCGCTTCCTTGACTATGCTACAGAACGCATCTTTTTAAGAAAAGTTGGTGGTGGTTACATCTTCATCCATCGAATGCTGAGGGAACATTTTGCTCAATTGAAGCTAGAGTAGGTGCAGTGTTAAAACACTTGCAGCACTAAAGCGCAACTACCAACTAAAACTCTTCCTCTTCTTCAGTATCTTCAACTAAATAAGATGTATCTTTAGACTCAGGAAAATCATCACTAAAACGGATAATTTCCCCCTGAAAGAATTGTGCCAGACTTTTAGCAGCATCCATTACCTCATCAATTTCCCAGTCATTCACAGGTGACTGAGAAGGGGGAGTTGCTACAGTTTGGGCAGGAACAGCATTAGATTTGACTGACCCGACCTTTGTATTATTTTCTGGCTTAATTGGTTTGGGAATTTCAGCTACAGGGGGTTTCTGTTCTACATTGGTAGGAACAGGTGTTTGCTCAACTGGTGGAGGTGAAACATTTCTGGGTTGTGGTTGAGGTTCAGGAGTAGGAGAACTGGGATTTTCCTTAGAAACGAACCTTACCTTAATCTGTTGCTGGCAAACTTTAGTAAAAGCCGTTTGTATATCTGCTAATCTGCTCTCAGCCATCTTGATTAATTTAGGTGGCATTTTGATAACTGCAACAGCATCATCCAAGCTTAACAAGTATCCCTGTTGCTTCAATAAAGCTTGTACTGGAATCGGCAAACATCCCAGAACCTGTTGCCAAATTTCCCCAGAGGAGGAAGTAGGGGCGCAATGCTTGCGCCCTGTGGGGTCTCCCCCCTCGGTAGATGGGGGAGATGGGGGAGATGGGGGAGAGGGGAGAGATGGGGGAGATGGGGAAGATGGGGAAGTAGGGGCGCAATGCTTGCGCCCTGTGGGGTTTTCCCCCTCGGTAGATGGGGAAGATGGGGGAGAGGGGGGAGAGGGGGGAGATGGGGAAGTAGGGGCGCAATGCTTGCGCCCTGTGGGGTTTTCCCCCTCGGTAGATGGGGGAGATGGGGGAGATGGGGGAGATGGGGGAGAGGGGGGAGATGGGGAAGATGGGGAAGATGGGGCGTAATGCTTGCCCCCAGCTAAGGATAACAATCCCAATAATGTCACTTCTAACCACAAGCGGGGTTGGGTGGTGTTTTTAATTTGTACCTCAGCGGTGCGTAGGTGTTCTTGTCCCTGCAAAATTGTAGCGGTTTCTAATTTCTGGGCTAAATTAACCAGTGATTTCCAGGTTTCCTGAGTACAAGCAACTAAATCTTGACGGTTGGGTGCGGTTCTAGCAATGAGTAAATCCCGATAACAGGAAGCAAGATTTTGGAGAATTATCAAGGGTTCTCGTCCCCGATCTAGGATTTTGCGGGTAGCATCAAGCACAGCTTCTGGGTGATTGCTGGCGATCGCCTCTAGCAAGGTTAATAAGTCTTGTTCGCTTAACGCACCTACTAAATCCCAAACTTGTTCTGGGGTTACTTCCCCTGCAAGTAGACTCAATTGATCCAGCAAACTTTCCGCATCCCGTAACCCTCCCTGAGACATTTGAGCTACTAGGGTAATTGCTTCGTAGTTAATGTGAATACTTTCTTTGTTGGCAATATCACTTAAATGCTGGACCATGGCATCTAAGGCAATGCGGCGAAAATCGAACCTCTGACAGCGGGAAATAATTGTTGGTAATACCCGTTGGGGGTCGGTAGTTGCCAAGACAAAGACAACATGTTTCGGTGGTTCTTCAAGGGTCTTTAGTAGCGCATTGAACGCTTGGGTACTGAGCATATGACATTCGTCGATGGCATAAACTTTGTAGCGACACTGCACCGGGGCAAATTGTGCCCTTTCTATCACCTCTCGAATATTATCTACCCCAGTGTTGCTGGCGGCGTCAATTTCAATTACATCCAAGGTGGAACCTTTGGTGATTCCCACACAGACATCACAGACACCACAAGGTTCTGCAGTGGGTTTGTCACTATTGAGACAATTGAGTGATTTTGCCAAAATCCGGGCACTAGAAGTTTTTCCCGTACCCCTGGGACCTGTGAATAAATATGCCGGAGCAATTTTAGCTGTACGAATGGCGTTGGTGAGAGTTGTGGCGATCGCCTCTTGCCCCACGAGTTCGGCAAAAGTTTTTGGACGATACTTGTGGTGCAGGGGTTCGTAAGACATGGATGGGGAATGCCAGTCGCTTGTTTGTGACTCAAAAGTGAAGTAGGGGATGGAACTATTCTAAACCCATGGAGATTGCCTGTGGATGTTATTATTCCCTAATCGTTGGTGTAAAGATTGCACCTTCACATTTTTATTTGTTACGGCTAGGGCATTAATATAATAGCCCTGGTTACAATAAATCGGGAAAATAACAGTAATCATCGGTACTATAAATGTTTCAGCGGCTAATACAATGGTTCAAAAATTTGTTTCAAGGCTTGTTTGGCAAAAAAAAGACTAAATCCTCTATTGAAGAAAATAAGATCGATAAACAGCCTCCACCACCTCTGAGTGATACAGATTTAGAGTTTCTGTTTACTGAACTTTTGGAAGGAGTTCATCAAGGACGAGAACAGACATGGGCACTCAAGTGGCTGCATAATCTGGAAAATCGCGTTACAACAGCGCGCTGGGTTGAGTGGTTGAATAATTTTGGTCAAAGATTATTGGCATCAACTACACCTAACAATGAATTAGCTTCCCGAATGGTGGCATTAGGGGAGTTAAATATTGGAGAAGTTGGCGATGTTGCCTATGATATTGGTATGCAGTTATTAACCCGCAACCAAGGGGAAGCAATATGGGAGTATGAAGGACCTGATGCTTCAGCTACCCAACAACTAGCAGGGGAAACTTTTCCAGAAGATTTACGTCCTCAACAAGAATCAATTATCCCAGGTGCACAAGAAAATTTACAAGAAGAAGGAGAAGGAGGAGAAGAAGAAGAATTTCAAACCATTACACTAGATGAGTTATCAATCATGCTAGAGCAGGACAGTAATTTACGCCAGCTAATGGCACAACAATTGGGGATAGAGACTGACGATCCACAAGTGATTATCCAAGCACTCGTTACTCAACTCGAAGCTGATGGTCAAGTAATTTCAGACCAAGCGGAATCATGATTTTTTCACACTTAGACGTGTTACTAGACCTGCTTAAACCTACTGGTTAAGACTTCAGCTGACTGAAAAATCGAATTGTTGATCGAGCTTGTTTAGTATTAATGTCACAAATGAGTTTGGCATGTATACTATCTAGTGGTTTTTACGTAATATTTTATTTTTTGGCATAGCAATAAGTCAAGTCAAGGTAAACAATATCTAAACAGTGCAGCAGATGCTCAAGTGGCTATCTCAGTGGCTAAAAAAATTTTGGCAGTGGTTCTCACGCAGTAAACAGGCTAGTTCTGTAGGTTCTAGGGCAGAACAGAAAATTGTACGACCACTACCTGAATTGACGAATGCGGATCTAGAATTTTTATTTACCCAGTTGCTGGAAGGAGTTTATCAGGAACGTGGGCAAGAATGGGCACTGAAATATCTACAAAGAATGGAGCATCGGATCAGCAATCAACGCTGGTTAGAGTGGCTAGGAGGTTTTGGCGATCGCTTGCTGGCTTCACGGGCACCAAATCATGATTTAGCAACCCGGATGGTACAGTTAGGTGAATTAGATATTGGAGAAATTGGAGATTGTGCCTATGACATTGGTATCCGGTTGTTAACGCGCAATGTGGAGGAGGTAATTCAAAAATCTCATAAGCTAGATGGTGTCACCACTGTCTTGGAAGAAGAGGATACACAACAGTTTATAGCAAATATTTGGGAAGATACTCCCAATTCTGAGGAAACTTTACAATTTCAACCCCAACTTTGGGATTATTCTGACTCAGATACCTCCTCCACACAACCACAAACAACTGATTCTGAAACTCCTAATTTCCAAGAGTTAGAAACTGAGGAATTTCAACCCCAAGTTTGGGATTATTCTGACTCAGATACCTCTTCTACACAACCACAAACAACTGATTCTGAAACTGCTAATTTCCAAGAGTTAGAAACTGAGGAATTTCAACCCCAACTTTGGGATTATTCTGACTCAGATACCTCTTCCACACAACCACAAACAACTGATTCTGAAACTCCCAATTTCCAAGAGTTACAAACTGAGGAATTTCAACCCCAAATTTGGGATTATTCCTCCCCAGATACCTCTTCCACACAACCACAAACAACTGATTCTGAAACTGCCAATTTCCAAGAGTTAGAAACTGAGGAATCTCAACCCCAACTTTGGGATTATTCTGCCCCAGATACCTCTTCTACACAACCACAAACAACTGATTCTGAAACTCCTAATTTCCAAGAGTCACAAACCGAAGAACTTCAACCCCAAATTTGGGAATATTCCTCCCCAGATATCTCCTCCACACAACCACAAACAACTGATTCTGAAACTGCTAATTTCCAAGAGTTAGAAACCGAAGAACTTCAACCCCAAATTTGGGAATATTCCTCCCCAGATATCTCCTCCACACAACCACAAACAACTGATTCTGAAACTGCTAATTTCCAAGAGTTAGAAACCGAAGAATTTCAACCCCAAGTTTGGGATTATTCTGACTCAGATACCTCTTCTACACAACCACAAACAACTGATTCTGAAACTGCTAATTTCCAAGAGTTAGAAACCGAAGAACTTCAACCCCAAATTTGGGAATATTCCTCCCCAGATACCTCCTCCACACAACCACAAACAACTGATTCTGAAACTCCTAATTTCCAAGAGTCACAAACCGAAGAACTTCAACAAGGGGAAGATGACACACAAGAAGTTGAAGCCACAATTGCACCTAGAGAAGAAACGGGTACCCAACTGGATCACCAACTCACAGCACCACAAGTAAAGATTGATAATGATTCCTTGACAAATGTGCAACCGAATGTAGCTCTCACCTTAGATGAATTAATGGCGAGGTTACAACAGAGTGCTAATTTAGTCCAAGAACTGGCTTTTGGTCTGGTAAATACAGAGAACACCCAAACAGAAAACATACAAAGACTACAAAATCAAGTATATGAATTAAGTAATCATACAGAAGCAGAAAAATGGTTTTATCAAGGACTACAACAAGCCAAAACAGGTAATTTATCAGCAGCACTGACATCATATGACCAAGCAATAGCCCTGCAACCAGACGCTTACGAATATTGGTTTAACCGGGGTTTGACCCTATTTTACTTAGGACACTTACAACAAGCCCTAACATCATACGAACAAGCAATATCAATTAAACCCGACTTCTACAAAGCCTGGTATAATAAGAGTTTAGTTCTGGGTGAACTAGGACGCTTACCAGAAGCGATCAACGCCTTAGATAAAGTCATTGCTATCGAACCAGAGTACCACCAAGCATGGTCAGACCGGGGTTTGCTACTATGTAAATTAGGACGGCTAGAAGAAGCAATTTCCAGCTTTGACCAAGGGCTAAAAATTCAACCACAAGACGCCGAAACCTGGTGTTACCGAGGAATCGCACTGGCTGAACGTGGAGAAATTCCAGCAGCCATCAAAAGCTATCGCCAAGCCTTGCAACTGAAACCCGACCTCGATTTTTGCTGGTATTATCTGGGTATGGCGTTAGTAAACCTAGGACACCCCGAAGATGCGATCGCATATTACGATCGCGCTATCGAAATTAACCCCGATTATTACCAAGCTTGGTGTGAGCGGAGTAAACTACTGTATAATTTAGGGCATTATAATGAAGCCCTAACAGCTAGTTCCACAGCCGTAGAAATTAAACCCGATTATGACTGGGGTTGGTATTATCAAGGTTTAGCCCTGTCTGGGTTAGGACGACTAGAATCAGCGATCGCCTCCTACAACAAAGTGATTGAAATTACACCCAACTTTTACTTAGCTTGGCTAAACCGGGGTGTAGCAATGTCTAACTTGGGACAGTGGGAAACAGGAATTATCAATTTAGAACAAGCTATAGCTATTAACCCACACAGTTACGAAGCATGGTATTATCACGGAAGCGCTCTAGATAAATTAGGACAATGGCAATTAGCGATCGCCTCTTACGAACGAGCTGCAGAAATTAATCCCGACTACCACGAAGCCTGGATTGACAAAGGTGTAGCATTAATTCAATTAGGAAAGCTAGAAGAAGCGATCGCCTCTTGGGACAAAGCCTTAGAACTGAAACCCGATTTTTACTTAGCTTGGTATAATCGCGGTGTGGCACTGGATAACTTAAAACGTTATCAACAAGCAGTATCATCTTATGATCAAGCAGTATCTATTCAGCCCGACTTTGACTTAGCTTGGTATAATCGCGGTGTGGCACTGTATTCTTTAGGACAGTTTGAAGCTGCCATTGCCTCCTATGATAAAGCCTTAGAACTGAAACCAGACTACTGGGAAGCCTGGATGAGACGGGGGAGTGCAGCCCAAAAATCTCCCATGTATGACTCTTCTTTGAGTTGCGAGACCCTATTAAATGCTCATAACCCCTCATTAAAAGAACGGGGGTATGCTGGAAAACTAGCAAGTTATCAAGAAGGGTTACAACATTTGAGCCAAGATACCCATCCAGAAGGTTGGGGAAGACTGCATTTGGCGATGGGTAATGTCTTCTATGACTACGGAAAGATAAATGCTACACACCGCGACAATTGGCGTCAAGCCGTAGCTGAGTATGAATTAGCACTTACCACCCTAACTCCCCAAGATTTTCCCCAATTGCACCTAGAAGTATTGCAATCTTTAATCAAAGCATTGTTGGGTTTAGGAGAAATACCAGCCGCAGAAACACTACACCAGCAAGGAATGGAAATATGGCGACAATTACTCACTCAACCCAATGTTTCTAATGATAGCAAAAAGCAACTGGCTTTGAAGTTTGCCACCTTTGGACAATTAGCGGTGGATATGGCTGTGCAGGTGGGTGAATTTGTATCTGCTTGGGAAATTGCGGAACAGGGGAAAAATGCTTGTTTAACTTGGCAACTTTTTGATTGGAGTGATGAGATTGTCTCTCCCAGCTATCGTTCAGTTCAACAACTACTAGATCCTACCACTGCGATTATTTACTGGCATATTAGCCCTTATGCCCTCCAAACCTTCGTTATTAAGCATAACTACTCAGAACCTATGTACATCTTTAGACCCATGCTTAATATCGGGTCAGAGAATGCACCTCCTTTACCGGAAGCAGTACAACGGCTAATAGACTTTGAGAATTGGGTAGAAGATTGGAATCAACAATACCAAGAATATTGCCGCATTACAGACAAACAACAGCAAAATAATCACTCTTGGTGCGTGGATATGGAGGAGAGACTAAAGCACCTCAAACACATATTAAATATTGCCAACATTAAAAATGAAATCCAAGAGATTACCAAGTTAATATTAATTCCCCACCGCGACTTATACAGATTTCCTCTCCATGCCCTTTTCCATCTTGATTCTGACGACCAGGAGGAATTTTCTAGTAATAATTCAAATTATCAAATTACCTATTTACCTACTGCCCAAATGGGTTTGTCTTGGCAAAATAAAACACCAAAAATAACTCAGCAGCAGCGATTATTGATGGTAGAAAATCCCCACAGTGCTGGTTATCCCCCACTAGAATTTGCTAAATTAGAAGCTGAAGCCATTAGCGAAATGTTTGTAAATTGCCTGCGCATTCAAGAGGGAAAAGCAACAAAATATCAGGTGGAAGTAGCTTTAAATAGTAATTACAACATCTTTCATTTTACTGGCTATGGCAGCGATAATATCAGCAATCCCCAGGAATCAGTATTAGCATTAGCAGGAGAAGAAAAACTTACCCTTGCCGAACTCAGCCAATATCATCTTGCTAATTATCAACTCGTAACTATTTCGGTTGGCAAAACTGTCATCACTCAAAAACAGAATATAACCAGCGAGTATGTAGGTTTTGTCAGCAGTTTTCTCAGTCAGGGAGTCCCTTATGTAGTAGATTCTCTATGGCTAGTAGAATCACCAGCCCGCACCCTATTGATGATAGAATTTTATCGTAGACTGCAAACAGAAAAATCACCAGTTACAGCTTTGCAAGAAGCAATCATATGGTTAAAAGAACTAACTGCTAGGGAATTAAAAATATGGTATGAAAACTTACTATCTGAACTATCTGTAGCCGAAGCAAAAATTTGGGCAGATTTAGCCGCAGAAATACATAGAGTTGGTCAATTTTATCCAACCCAAAAACTTTTTGCACACCCCTATTATTGGGCAGGATTTAAAATTTCTGGTAATTGGTAATTGGTAATTGGTAATTGGTTTTAATTAAATGCAAAATGAAAAATTTATAATTTAAAACTCGTAACTCCCAAAACAATGAACAATGAAAAATGAAAAATTGGTAACTCCAAATTCTAAGCTTTTGGGCGCAAGCATTGCGCCCCTACGTGCCTCATAATTAATAATTAATAATTAATAATTCATAACTTACTTATGTCTGAATTTGAACAAGTTGTCGCTGCTTATCAAAGCTTTCCTCAAGGCTTCCAAAGCATTATCATCAGTACAGTTAGTAAAGATGGTATTCCCAACGCTAGCTATACTCCTTTTATCATTGATGACAACAAAAATATTTATATTTATGTCAGCGATTTAGCGACTCACACCCAAAATCTCCATGCTGTTCCCAAAGCTAGCGTGCTATTTATTGAAGATGAATCCCAGACTCCCCAAATATTTGCCCGCAAACGCCTTAATTTTGATTGTGAAGCGACTTTAATTGCTAGAAATAGCATTTTGTGGCAACAAATAGAAATGGACTTTGTAGACCGTTTTGGGGACATTATGAAACTGTTGCGGGATTTGCCAGACTTCCGTATTTTTCAGCTAAAACCAACAGGAGGTCGCTTTGTTGTCGGGTTTGGGAATATATATGAAGTAGACCCCAACGACTTGAATAATTTGCAGCAGATTACTCCAAAATAGAAATAAAATGGCGATGCTTCCGTAAGAAATAAAGTCAATGGTAAGCAGCACTGTAATTATCGACAGAATAAAAACTCTCAGAGGATGTTTGTCAAGTCTAAAAGCTTACTTAAAACCTCTGTGGGTAAACCTCTCTCCTACTAGTCCAGAGGCTTTGAAACCCCCATTCCCTTGTAGGGAAGGGGGGATAGGGGGGTTAGGTTTACGCTTGTTTTAATGTTAATAACAAGCTTCCTAGGTTGCATCCCTTTCTCACCATCTTCACGCACGGATAACAGTAATAGCCCGTTGATTTTCGGTATTCACAATCTGGGTTGATAAACGTTCTTCAATTGGTAAAGCATTCTTACGTCTATCAAACACAAATAACCAACCTTCATTTAATCCCAAACGGGCTAAATAGGATTCTAATTGCTCAATTCCTTCGGTTTGGGGGTCACGTTTTTTCTCACGCCATACTTTTAATTCGATTCCCAAAGTAACAGTTTTATAGCGCAAACATAAATCCATTCTGTCACTACCAATTGCATATTCTCTCTCCAGGGTTCCACCACCATTAACGACACGATGTAAGAAAGCCATTAATACTATGTGGGGTGCAATTTCATGGTAGCTAGTACTTCTTAATAATGGTTCCCCGTGCTGTCGCCAAAACTTGATAAACGCTGCCAATAAAGCATCTGTATTTAGCTCACCTTCCGGGGTTAACCAAGTCGGTGCAATCATTGGTAGGGAAGCCATTGGTGTTACTGTTAATACCCTGGGTAAAACCTCACGATAAATTGGATTAGCGATGGTTAATCCACCTTGGGGATGCATTTTACATAAACCCAAATCAATCACAAATTGAATATCATCGTTGGGTATATCCCCCAATTCTAAACCTGCTAACATCGGTTCGATAATCGCTTTTATCCTTGGTTCCCGCAAACGTTCAGCTAAACTATCGAGGTGAGTATCTTGACGAGCAATTAATATTTCCTTTGCCTGTAAAATATGTTCCTTGGTAATATTAATACTTCTATCCCTAACCATTTTTTCCACAACTTCCTTAGCCAATGCATTGACTAACCAAGGTTGTCCCTGGGTTAAATCAAAGGCTGTTGCTGTTGCTTCTGGGGTAAAAATTTGTCCCGTTTCCTCAGTATGTTGTTGGTATAATTCTCGTACCTCTGCGGCATTGAAATTTCTCAGGGTGATGGAACTGACTTTAATATTAAATGGACTGGCTGTATTTAACCTATCACTACCACCCGATGCTACTTTGTAATCTCGTACATCCCGCAAGCCAACTAATCCCACAGAAGAGGGGAAATTTTCCGGACGATTGGGAAAACCATCCCGTAACTGTCGCAAAACCGAAATTAGGGTTTGGTCTTGTAAAGAATCAATTTCATCGATAAATATTACCAAAGGTCTTGGTGAAGCTTTTGCCCAACCTTGGAAAAAAGCTCGAATTCTGATTCCTGGTTCTTCTTTTTGCTGTTGATTGAGAACAGGTGGTTGCAATTCATCAGGCAATCGTATGGAAATTGTATCGTACCATGTTCCCAAAATTGCCAATTCTGCCGTACCTGGGTCATTGTTAAACGCACTACCCACTTCTACTGATACCATTACTGCCGTGTAGCGTCCACTTGCGGTAAGTTGTTGCGCTAATGCAAGCATTGCTGTGGTTTTACCCGTTTGTCGCGGTGCGTGAACGACAAAATAACTTTCTTGTTCGATGAGGGTTTCCAAGTCGGGTAAGCGACTGGTGGGGGGGAGCATGTAGTGTTTTTCCCTTTTGCAGGGACCAGCAGTATTGAACCAGCGAGGCATTTAATCTGTGCAGTTAACGGACACTTTGAGTTTAGACGATTTTGGGGAAGGAGATTTCTTTGATCGAGGGGAGTACACACAGCTTTACCACCGGGTAGATATGCGCAATAATTCTGTCTATTCCCCGAAAGATGATGATACTCAGAAAAGTTCTTTATATCCATTCCAAGTTGGGTACTTATCCGGAAATTCTCTGTATAATAGGTGGATATTGACGATATCCGGAAAAGTTCTTGATATTATGACTAAATTATGTGTAATGCATTATTTGACTCGATTGTTTGGTGTGATAGACGGAAAATTTCCCTCTAATAAATAGTTAGCCCTTGTACACCTCATACAGCTCCTACTTTCAATTTTGGTTAGCAATTATGATATAACTCACGAGTGTAAACTCAAAGTTGATTACTAATTCAAGGAAGTTGAAATGAAAGCTACAGGACGTTGCTTGTGTGGTGCTGTTACATATTCTGCCGAAGAAGTAGAGACAGATGTTCATAGTTGCCACTGTGATATATGTGTCCGATGGAACGGTGGACCATCTTTTGCTGTGAGTGTTGGTCAGGTTAGTTTTAACGGTGAGCAGAACATCGGTCGATTCGATTCATCAGAATGGGCGGAACGCGGATTCTGTAGTCATTGTGGCACGAATCTTTTCTATCGCTTGAAACAGACAGATCATTATATGGTTTGGATGGGCACTTTTGATAATTTAACGCCATTTAAGCTTGCAGACGAAATTTACATTGACAAAAAGCCTGCATTATATGACTTAGTAGGCGACCATCCCCGACTCACAGGCGAAGAGTTTATAGCCTTACTTACAGAAGAGGATGATTCGCAATAAGGCAATTATTCGAGGTACTCACAATGAAGGAGGCTTTCCAATGTCAACAGAAGGAATTTTTCAGATTGCACTGATCTTGGCTACATTTCTGTGTTCCCTGGTAGCAGGCTTCCTGTTTGCTTTTGCCTTAGTGGTGATGCCGGGTATACAAAGTTTAAATGACCGAGAGTTTATCCGAGCTTTTCAGGTGATGGATGGCATTATCCAGAATAATCAGCCGATTTTTGTGTTGGTCTGGGTCGGTTCAGTTGCGGTTTTGGTAACTTCGGATGTGCTTGGCATCGGCCAATTGGATGGAGTTGGGCGTCTACTCATAATTTTTGCCTCACTCGCCTATATTTTTGGCGTCCAATTGCCAACCTTCACTATTAACGTACCACTGAATAACAAACTACAAACTCTGGATGTCGACAATATGAATGAAACGACATATAAAGCAGCTCGTATGGATTTTGAGCCGCGTTGGAACTTATGGAACTCAATTAGGACACCCTTTGCTAGTCTGACATCTGCCCTCTTAATAATTCTACTATTCAGACTTTAACCTTCTCGCGTAATTCCCCATCCTTCTACAAGGTGGGGATGTAAGCGAGCCAACACGCTATATGATATACTAATAGAACTATCTATACGCATATTCAGCTGTAATGGCACGGTAGTTACTAAAAACAAACCAAAAGTGGATATTCAGACAACCTGCCGGGGTTAGGGACTAGCCTCGTAGACGTGGATGATTCTAGCTCTACTTCATGTACCCGTAAAAATACGGAAAACATGCAGCAACTGGGTCAAAAGAAGCGTCAAAAATCACTCCTTGCTGGGCTGGATGCAGAAACCAGTCCTTTAACGAAGTAAGGGCTGGTAGTTCATAGATATGTGGTAATGGTCATGCCTAACGATTTAGTGCAGGGGACGGTGGGGAGATCGCTGAGGCTTCTCCAAAAGATTCGTGCCCACCGTTGACCTCAACCGTTACCAAGAAAAAAATATGTGCGTTCGCGTCAGGGTATGCCGTCAGGCTCATCGCACGGGAGCATCCCAATTTTTGAAAAACACCCAAACCCTAGAAGGGTAGGGTCCCTACAAGCGTTAGACGCGGTAGACAGGTCATGGCTTCTCGTATGCGTAAGCATTGCCGTAGGCTAGAAGTGCGGCTTCCCGTTCCCCGTAGGGGTTCTCGAAGAGTAGGGTAACCTGCCTTCGCAGGCTTTGTCCGTGTAGCGATACCCTTCTAGGGTATCACATAAAAATTGGGATGCTCCCCATCCCACAGTGTTAAGCCTTCAGTTACCTAACTTGCTCGATATGCTTTCGGTGTCATGCCAGTAAGTTGCCGAAACCTCCTGCTTAAATGACTGTGGCTGTTGAACCCACAATCAAAGGCAATATCTATAATGGATTTATCGGTTTGTTTCAATAATTGCTTTGCCCGTTCTACCCGTTGCTGAAGCAGATATTGGTAAGGTGATAGACCCAGGGATTGTTTAAATAGACGACCAAAATGAAATTGGCTCATATCTACCAATTGAGCTAAGTCTGCAAGCTTAATCTCGCAATCTAAGTGGGCATCCATGTAGTCTAATACTTGCAGTAGCTGACGTTGGGGTAAGCCACCATTGTAGACGGGCAACTGTGGTCTTGTCGTTGCGTGTTGCCGGAGTAAATGTATTGCTAAAACGTTTGCTAGGGAATCAACATAAAGTTTGCTGCTAAGCGATTCCTGGTGCAATTCCCCTAGTAACATCGTTGCGATCGCCTCAATTTGCGGGTCACGAGTTTGAAACGTTGGCACTAATTCAACGCGATCGCTATTTTGGGACAGAGTTTCCTCTGCAACATTCCGCACAAACCAGTCTTTAATCCGAATTTGCACAATTTGCACATCGCCATCGGCTTGGGTCAATATGGTTGTATCAGCAGGAGTAATCAGCAAATCACCCTTACTGTATAGTCCAGTGTAAGTACGATTATCTTGCCTGTGGGAAAAGCGAAAAGGACGGGTTGAAAGCAACAACCCAAGGTTATGTTCATCCTGGAAATTCCATCTCCCTTCACCCGTCGCGTAACTACAGGAATGGCGACAGTGTCGAATAAAAAGCTGTTCCCATTGCTGAGTGACATTCCATTCTGGCTGTGAAGGAGCATTTTGAGTCGTTGGAACAGGATTCGACATAGCAGGGTTCGGTGAATATTTAGCCAAAGTGCAGCAATTGTAACAAAATCTTATCTACTGCAATCAAATTGCAACAATCTTTTTATTATTTTGCAACCCAATTATTGTCCGAGCGATGGTGCGCTAGCACCTGCCTTCGGCGATCGCAAGATTGTGAAATTCCGGCAAGAATTAGATAGCTGAGTATCAATTATTTCTCTAAATTGAGAAGAACAGGCAAGTTAAAGATTCTGGTAACAAAATGAAACCAAATAAAGAGATGACGGATACAAAGAGGAAGGCACTACTTTCAACAATGTGGATTTTTGTACTCTTAAATATGGTCTATGCTGACATTCTGGGAATGTTAAGACCTGGATACTTAGAATTTTTGGATCGAATGAGCCAGCAACTTACAGGCATTACTGTATTATTGTTTGCGATATTGATGGAGATAGCAATCTCGATGGTTTTGCTTTCTCGAGTATTAGATTATAAAGCAAATCGCTGGGTGCATTTTATCGCCATTCCTCTTACCATTTTATGGGTCATAGTACCTTCGTTAATGCCCTCACTTGGGGATGCTACACCCCTCTCCTACTTCTTTTTTGCATCAGTGGAAGTTGTGACGATGTTAGCAATTTTCTGGTATGTGTGGAAATGGCCTAAGCCGGAGAGAAGATATAACAAGTCTTGGTAGGCAACGTCCCGATATTTAGAAGCAGAAGATACCTAAGAAAAAAGTCATTATTATGTGAGGAGATCCTCCATTATGAAAGCAATTGTATTAACCAAATACGGTCAGTCAGATGTTCTTCAACTCAAAGAAGTAGAAAAACCAACTCCCAAGGATAATGAGGTATTGGTAAAAGTTCATGCCACATCTGTGAATGACTGGGACTGGTGTCTAATGAGAGGTACGCCATTTTACATCCGCTTGCTATGTGGCTTCCTCAAGCCCAAAATTCAGATACCTGGAGCTGAAATAGCAGGACGAGTTGAAGTGGTTGGTAAAAACGTAACGAAGTTTAAACCAGGTGATGCGGTATACGGGGACATCTCTGAGTGTGGTTTTGGTGGTTTTGCCGAGTATGTCTGCGTGCCTGAAAATGCCTTAGCCATGAAACCTGATAGCATGACATTTGTTGAAGCCACAGCGATACCTCATGCGGCAATGCTGGCTGTACAAGGTCTTTATGATGAAGGACAGATTCAGCCAGGACAAAAGTTGTTAATCAATGGTGCTGGTGGGGGTGTAGGCACGTTGGGAGTGCAGATTGCTAAATCCATGGGGGTTGTTGAAGTAACTGGAGTTGATAGCGCAGATAAATTGGACATGATGCGCTCAATAGGCTTTGTTCAAACTATTGATTACAAACAAGAGGACTTCACTGAGAACAAGCAGTGTTACGACTTGATTCTTGATACTAAGACGAATCGTTCGATATTCAAATATCTACGTGTGCTTAGCTCCCATGGTACTTATGTTACAGTTGGAGGCTCCACACCTCGACTTTTTCAAGCTTTATTATTGGGGTCAATAATACGCTTGTTCAGCAAAAAGAGGGTGTGTCTTGTTAATCTAAAAACAAATAAAGATTTAAATTATATGAATGAGCTTTTTGAAGCTGGCAAGGTCAAACCCGTGATAGATGGTCATTACAAGTTAAGTGAAGTACCCGAAGCAATTCAGTATTTTGGAGAAGGCAAACATAAAGGTAAAGTAGTCATAACCTTGGATGGCACACATCTTGCACCTGGGTCAGAAACCGGGTTTATTGCGAATATTGACCTGTCAAAACCCTAATTTTTCGTTCATAAACCGTCAGAAACCGGGTTTATTGCGAATATTGACCTGTCAAAACCCTAATTTTTCGTTCATAAACCGTCAGAAACCGGGTTTATTGCGAATATTGACCTGTCAAAACCCTAATTTTTCGTTCATAAACCCGGTTTCTCTATGCTTATTGATAATGGTGCAAGATATGACATGGCAATAACGAAACCTAACAAAAAAATGGAAACAGCGCGATTTTTGTGTAGCGTCTCCTAGGTTGCATCCCTTTTTCAACATCTTCACGCACGAATTACAGTAATAGCCCGTTGATTTTCGGTATTAACAATCTGCGTTGATAAACGTTCTTCAATTGGTAGGGAACCCTTACGTCTATCAAACACAAATAACCAACCTTGATTCAATCCCAAACGGGCTAAATATGATTCTAATTGCTCGATTCCTTCGGTTTGGGGGTCACGTTTTTTCTCTCGCCATACTTTCAATTCGATTCCCAAAGTGACGGTTTTATATCTTAAACATAAATCCATTCTGTCACTACCAATTGCATATTCCCTTTCTAAGGTTCCCCCACCATTAACAACACGATGTAAGAAAGCCATTAATACGATGTGGGGGGCAATTTCATGGTAGCTAGTGCTTTTTAATAATGGTTCTCCGTGCTGTCGCCAAAATTTGATAAAGGCTTCTAGTAACGCATCTTTATCTAATTCCCCAGACGGGGTTAACCAACTAGAACTAATGTGGGGTAAACTATCCTGGGTTCCTTGAACTAAAACACGGGGAATTACTTCGCGGTAAATTGGATTCGCAATAACGAGTCCCCCCGCAGGATCGCGTCGTAATAATCCCAAATCAATTAAATATTGGCGGTCATCTGGTGGGGTATCACCTAATGCTTGTCCAGATAATATTGGTTCAATAATATTTTTTACTCGTTGTTCTCTGAGTTTTTCCGCAAGAGAATCAAGATGAGTATCTTGACGAACAATTAATATTTCCTTTGCCTGTAAAATATGTTCGCGGGTAATAGGAATATTTCTATCCCTAACCATTTTTTCCACAACTTCCTTAGCCAATGCATTTACTAACCAAGGTTGTCCTTGGGTTAAATCGAAGGCTGTTGCGGTTGCTTCTGGGGTAAAAATTTGTCCCGTTTCTTCTGTATGTTGTTGGTATAATTCCGCAACTTCCTCTGCATTAAAGTTTCTCAGGGTAATGGAACTAACTTTAATATTAAATGGGCTAGCGGTGTTTAATCTGTCACTTCCACCGG
Organism: Nostocaceae cyanobacterium; assembly: GCA_030065825.1. Classification (GTDB taxonomy): domain Bacteria; phylum Cyanobacteriota; class Cyanobacteriia; order Cyanobacteriales; family Nostocaceae; genus JASJCY01. The sequence goes on from JASJCY010000043.1 coordinate 33,004, forward strand.
ATGCAACCTTGTAATCCCGCACATCCCGCAAACCAACTAATCCCACAGAAGAGGGGAAATAGTCTGGACGATTGGGAAAACCATCCCGTAACTGTCGCAAAACTGAAATTAGGGTTTGGTCTTGCAGAGAATCAATTTCATCGATAAATATTACTAAAGGTCTTGGTGAAGTTTGCGACCAAGCCTGTAAACTAGTTTTAATCCTCTGTCCTGGTTCTTCATACACCCAAGCAGTTGGTTGCAAATCTTTGGGTAAACGGATGGCTATTGTATTTCGCCAAGACCCTAGAATTGCCAATTCTGCGGCACCTGGGTCATGATTAAAGGCACTACCCACTTCTACTGATACCATTACAGCCGTGTAGCGTCCACTTGGGGTAAGCTGTTGCGCTAATGCAAGCATTGCTGTGGTTTTTCCCGTTTGTCGCGGTGCGTGGACGACGAAATAGCTTTCTTGTTCGATGAGGGTTTCCAAGTCGGGTAAGCGACTTGTGGGTGGGAGCATGTAGTGGTTGTCTGGTTTGCAAGGACCAGCAGTATTGAACCAGCGAGACATTTAATGGGTGCAGTTAGCGGACACTTTGAGTTTAGACGATTTTGGGGAAGGGATTTTTTGAATCGAGGGGACTTCTAATCTAACCAACATAACTTTTCTTTAGTTTTGTATGAATAATGTTTAAGCCGACTAATAAAATAAATAGTTAGGCATAGGCATCACAATAGTCTAGATAAGGTTCGAGTTTTTTGAGGAAATTTCGATGAAATCGCTGCGAATTATAGCTTTTAGTTTGATGATAACTTTTACACTCATAGGTGTGGCACTTGCTGCTCCAAAAATAACTTGGTATTACCAGAATGATGATGTAAGAGGATGTAGAAAAGAATGTGTTTCTAGAGATGTGATAACTAGAACATGTTGGCAGTATCGAGAAGTATGTAATCGCAGAAGTGTAGTAACCTGGTCTGGCTCACAGAAGGAGTTGGTTCAAAAGGCAATGAATATTCTTTCTTCTAGAGTGGACAACAGGAGTGTAAGAAAGTGTATTCAAAGACATGCAAAAAGGTTTCGGGGGGCATATGCTCCAAAAGTTAGCTTAGAGAGACAAGCTTGGCACGATTTTGATGCCCTTGCTTCTGTAAGCCGTTGGCCTGAGTTCAACCTAGGAGCCAAGGTCTTGGGGACTAGTACTCAAGGCAGGGCCTCTATAGGTAGAGTAGCTTATGGAACTAGAGATCAGTTGAAGTGGAATGGCCGTATTAGTATGGAGCTTAATGTCACTGCAATCGATCAAAATATTAGGAGAGATGGATTTAATACCGCAGCGGAAGATTTGGCGGGGACAATATTCCATGAAATGCTTCATCAGATGGGGCATGAACACCCGAACTCAGGGGATTATAACACAGACTATTTGCAGGGACATTTCGTTGTTGTGGCAGGTGACTGCATAGCCTCTAATGGTTCTGAGACACGTACATCACGCAGTCTTGGTCTCGCATCTAGCGGTCGTAGGTGGCACAGAATTGACTGACTTATTTAGCATTGAGCAAAGTTCTTCTGCGCTTGCACTGCCACACATATACCTTTGCTTGTAAACGGGTACTCAGTGTGATTGCACATCGCCGTAGGCTGGGTTGACGCAAGGAAACCCACTATGCATTTTGATCAGAATTGTGAATGTTTCTCCTAAATCTGCGACACCACGCCGCCTAACTATCTGGTTGTACCCGATGAGACAAGGGGCGTTGCTGAATCACGATATGAATTGTGCGATCGCCTTATCCTCGCGGGGGCTTCGCCCCCGCATTGGAATACAACGGTTTTTAAGATAATAAACTAACAACCTAATCGAAAGTTCCAGCATTTCTACTGACTTGGAATAACAAAAAGTTTTACGACGTAATCGTGCTAAGTAATGTCTTAATCTACTGTTTTCACCTTCCACTCGTGTCATATACGTTTTACTAATAAGATGGTCTTCCTGATTAATGAAACATGGATAAACTGGATAGCCATCTGTTACATAAAAATACGAATTCCATGCCTTAATTCTCTGCCACAAATGTTTAAAAGTTTCTGAACTTCTATCGCCTAAAATCCATCCCAAAATTCCCGAAGTCTTATGATTGACTACGCTCCAAACCCAAATTTTGTTTTTTTTGAGCCAACAAAAGTTTCTAATTCATCAATTTCCGTTATTTCTGGAATTTCTGTTGTTTCCGGATTCTCTGGTAATTGACTAGCAATTTGTTTGACCCAAGAAATTATCGTTGTATGATGTACTTTTTTGACCCTTTCTATCGCACGAAAACCAGAACCATTAACGTACATTTCGCTCGCATTCGCGTTTAATTTCATCACTATAACCTTTTTGATTATGATATTCGATGAATTGACGACCGCACTCAGCACAAATGTAGTTCTGTTTACCTCGCTGCTTTCCATTTTTACGGATATGATTGGAATCACAACGTGGACATTCCATGGAGATTCACCCTAATTCATATTCTCATTATGCAACGCCGAAATTTTAAGCCACTTACCTCATTTGACATTATCACAAGTGTTTGATGCATTGAGTTTTTATCTAGATCATCAAACAGAAATTAATGAATACATTGAGCGTAACCAAGTGCCAGATGAGTTAGCCTCGTAGGTTGGGTTGAGGTACGAAACCCAACAACTGTAAGCTTTTCTGGGTCTAAACTTGGCGTTGGAGTAGATGTAAAGGCGGAAGCATTGGGCTTAGCCGTAAAATAATTCTACACCGCTCAACTTTACCGTTACCAAGAAAAAATACGTGCGATCGCGTCAGCGTATGCCCTCAGGCTCATCGCAAAGTGTCAAGTCTTCGGCTTATCGCTTGTACTGCACCGACTTGTTAGTTTGCTAATCGTTTATATGAATATATGAAAATAGCCCGATTTTTGCGAATCGCTCTATTTCGTGTCACTTTCATTTGAATACTGGATAGCTATGAGAAAATAAAAAAGTCGCTCATTTTTCTCTGTTTTATGACTACAGCAGAACTATTCCTAACTCTCAAGAATTTGCCTCGGGCAGAAAAATTGAAAGTTATGCAATTTCTGATTGCAGAGTTAGCGAAAGAAGAAGAGCCAACGCTACAAGCTGGAGCAACGTACTCCCTTTTGTCACCACTTAATTCCCACGAAGCAGCACATAAACTCAGTCAACTCCTAGAATCGGATCGAACGTTACTGAATTGTCAAACCTTCCCTGACTCATTATCCTTGAGACAGAAGCGATGAATTGGTAGAAACGCAATGACAACCGATACTTCTTTAGAGAAACGACTTGCAACAATAGAAGCAGCGATCGCACAGTTGCAGAAGCAAGTTGCTACTTCTCAATCTAGCAATTGGCTAGAACAAATTACAGGGTCTTTTAAAGATGAACCTGCTTTTGAGGAAGTACTAGCTTATGGTCGAGCAATTCGCCAAGGTGATGAATCTATCCTCGAAACGCAAGATGAGCTATGAAATATAGCGGTTTTCAGTTGAGTGCAATACAACAACAACCTCACCCCCTTCCCCTCTCCGCGACTTCGGAGAGGGGTGGCTTTAGCCGGGGTGAGGTTCTGACTGTATTCCATCGAAGTGAAAACCGCTATATCTATTGGATACGGATCATCTGAGCATTCTTCAGCGACAAACAGGGCAGGATTACATCAACCTTTCGACCCGCATGGCTCACTATTCACTCGCATATTTTGCTGTTTCAACAGTAACATTCCACGAGCAGATACTGGGTAGTCATACTTATATCAATCGCGCTCGTAATTTGGATGATATGGTAAAAGGGTTAGCAATAGCTAGCCAAAACCTTGGACAATGTTGTACTATCTTGGTTAAGATACTCGTCCCTTCCAGCAAGGCTTACCTTAGATTAGGAAACACCACTGGTCTCATAGGATGAGTTGAATATCA
>JASJCY010000245.1 GCA_030065825.1 Nostocaceae cyanobacterium
GGAAAAGGAGGTAATCAATTATAATGATTTTGCTGGGCAATTACCATATTTACAAACTGTCAGAACTAGCTTACAAAAAATTACTATTGCTGCTCAACTACAATACACGATTATTTTTTATTTCTCTGGACATGGAATGTTACATCCCCAGACGGGAAAAGCATTTCTATGTTGTATGGATACTCAAAAAGATAGTTGAGAAGCCACATTTTCACTAGCAGCTGCATAAAACAAAGGTTGGAAAACTATTAAGTAAAATTACCAATTACCAATTACTAATTACTAATTACTAATTACCTATTCCTATGTCTCCACGCGGTGTTGCAACTAGTCGCTCAAAAGATGCTCAAAAAACACGACTACCAAAGTTGTGGTTGTTAATGGTTGGTGTTAATAAATATCAGGATAAGCAACTTCCTAATTTGAGTTATTCTGCTTTGGATTGTCAAGGTTTAGCATCTACTTTAAGGGAATCTGGTCAACAATTTACGGAAAAGGAGGTAATCAATTATAATGATTTTGCTGGGCAATTACCATATTTACAAACTGTCAGAACTAGCTTACAAAAAATTACCACTACTGCTCAAACACAAGACACGATTCTCTTTTATTTTTCTGGACATGGAATGCTGCATCCCCAGACGGGAAAGGCATTTCTCTGTTGTATGGATACTCAAAAAGATAGCCTAGAAGCCACTGGTTTACCTTTACAAGAACTTTTATATTTCTTAAGTCAATGTCCAGCGCAGCAGCAGTTAGTTTGGTTGGATGCTTGCCATAGTGGGGGAATGACTTTGAGGGAAACTTCTCGTCAATTTGTAGAAGTATTGCAACAACGTGCTGCTAAAAGTAAAGGTTTTTATGCTTTACTTTCCTGTGATATTGACCAACAATCATGGGAATTTCCGGAACTGGGACATGGGGTATTTACATATTATTTAATGCGGGGATTGCGGGGTGAAGCTGCAGATTCCCAAGGTGTAATTTCTGCTGATGGTTTATATAGATATATTTATCATCAAACTCTACAATATATCGATAAAACTAACCAGCGACTCCGATTAATTAATCAACAAAAACGGGGTAAAGGAGACAATCAACTTTATTCTGAATATCCTCTACAAACTCCTAAACGAATTGTGGAAGGAGTAGGAGAAATCATTTTAGGAAAAATAGCAACTACAACAGAAACTCATGCTTTAAGAAAGGCTTTAGTGATTGAAGGGTTAACTGGATTACCAACAACGCTCACTTTCAGTAAACTCTTACGGGGTAATGGTAATTTTGATCTGGAATATTTGTTTGGGGGAAAAGTATCTGCGGATGATATTAGAGATGCAATTAGAAGATGCTTATATTCATCATCAAAGTCCAAAAATACTATTCCCGAACAAGCTACAACATTATTGTATCTGCGGGGACACCTACAAGAAACACCAATTGGAGAAACAGCATTTTTATTGGGAGAAGATATTTGGATTAGCTGTTCTTGGCTGAGACAACAGTTACGACGTAGTTATGTTTCCCAACAAATAATTATCTTAGATTGTCCTGGTGTCAATTCCATATCTTTACAGGAATGGGTAGAAGATTTACAACTTGATTCTGAACGAGGACAATGTATTCTTGCTGCTAATTCTTCTAATGATAACCCGGAACAATTTACCCAAGCATTGATTGATTCCCTACAAGCAGCGAATCAGCCAACGGGTTTATCTGTAGCAGGTTGGATTAGTCAATTGCAAGTTTCCCTCGCAGGTGCATTTCCTTTGCATATTTGGCTATCAGGAACCCAAGGAGTAATTGAAATTATACCTGCAACTCCTAGCGGACATAATAATAAACAAACTACTTTGGATTTAAATATTTGTCCTTATCAAGGTTTACGTGCTTTTGGGGAAGAAGATGCTCAATATTTTTATGGTAGAGAAACTTTAATTCAACATTTAATTACTCATATAAATCATAACTCTTTTCTCGCAGTGGTGGGAGCTTCTGGTAGTGGAAAATCTTCTGTGGTCCAAGCAGGATTAGTCTCCCAATTACGTCAGGGGAAACAATTTCCTAATAGTGATAAATGGTGGATTAAAACTATACGTCCAGGAAAACATCCCTTGGATATTTTAGCGAAAAGTTTGGGACAAGGACAAGCAGACATATTAGAGGGAATGCTTTATCAAGGGGTGGAGGGTTTTGTATTTTGGCTACGTCAGCGATGTGAACCAATGGTAATGTTAGTTGTAGACCAATTTGAGGAATTGTTTACCCTTGCTGCAACAGAAGATAGAAAACGATTTTTAGAATTGTTATTGGGAGGGTTAGAGTACGCTAGCGATAAGTTTAAATTAGTCATTACTTTACGTGCAGATTTTATTAGTTCTTGTCTGGAAGAAGCAAAATTAGCCAAGCTATTGCAGGATTCCAGTATTTTGGTTCCTCCCCGACTCAGTGATGAGGATTACCGACGTGTAATTATTAATCCTGCTGAACAAGTAGGGTTAGAGGTACAAACAGGATTGGTGGAAGTTTTGTTGCAAGAGTTAAATCATTCTGCGGGAGATTTACCATTATTAGAATTTGTACTTCAACAACTGTGGGAATCACGGCAAAATGGAAAGCTAACTTTAGCTGCGTATCAGCAGCAAGTAGGGGGAATTAAAGGTGCGCTGGAACGTAAAGCGGAAGCTGTTTACAAAAGTTTAGATGCCGATGTGCAAGATTGTGCTAAATGGATTTTCCTTTGCTTAACTCAATTGGGGGAAGGTACGGAAGATACCAGACGTCGGGTATTAAAATCTGAGTTGATAGTCAAAAAATATCCTCGTGAGTTGATAGAAAGAACATTACAAGCTTTAACTACTGCAAAGTTAGTGGTGGTAAATGTGGAGTCAGAGTGGGAGAAAGGAGGAGGAAGTAAAACGGGTAATTCATCTGTTGATTTTCCGATTTCTCCTAATGGGATAACTATTGAAGTTGCACATGAAATTTTAATTCGTCATTGGTCTACTTTGCGTTGGTGGTTGGAGGAGAACCGCAGTAGATTATATTTACAACGTCAAATTGAACAAGCGACAAATTTATGGAAACAAAATGGCGAACAATCGGATTTTTTATTACAGGGAGTTCGTTTAGGGGAAGCGGAAGAGATTTATATTAATTACACAGATGAATTATCTGTTGATGTCCAAAGATTTATTGCAGCTTGTTTAGCAGAAAGAAAACGACAACAATTAGAGCAAAAAAAGCGATTGCGACAAGCACAAATTGCTGTAGCGGTAATTAGTGTTTTGGGAGTGACAGCAACTGGTTTTGGGGGGTTAGCTTATTTTAAACAACAAGCGGCTCAAATACGGGAAATTGCGGCTTTAAATGCATCTTCGTCAGCTTTACTGTTATCTCATCAACAGTTAGAATCTCTGATTGCTAGTTTGAAGGCTGGAAAACAATTAAAACAGGAGTTTTTTGCACCAGCAAAGGATATTCAACTAGCAACTGTGGCTACTCTACAACAAGCTATTTCTCAAACTCTGGAAGTTAATCGTTTACAAGGTCACTCTCAACAAGTGAATGCAATAGCTTTTAGTCCAGATGGTAAAATGATTGCTTCTGCTAGTGATGATAATACTGTAAAAGTTTGGGGTGTAGATGGAAAGTTAGTTAATACTTTCAAAGGGCATAAAGATAGGGTTACATCTATAGCTTTTAGTGGGAATGGGAAGTTTATTGCTTCTGGTAGTGCGGATAAAACTGTTAAAATATACAATTTTGATGGCAAGTTAATTAAAACTTTTTCTGGACATGGTGATATTGTTAAAAGTATCAGTTTTAGTCCGAATTCTCAAGTTATTGCTTCTACAAGTAGTGATAAAACTATCAAAATTTGGGATATTAATCAAGGATTAGTTCAAAGTTGGAATGCTGATAATCGTTGGGCTAATAGTGTGAGTTTTAGTCCTGATGGTCAGTTGATTGTTTCTGGTGGTGAGGATAATTTAGTCAAGATTTGGAATGTCAAAAATGGAGAGTTAATTCAAAGTATTGCAGGACATAAAGAACGAATTACTAGTGTGAAATTTAGTCCTGATGGTCATTTAATTGCTGCTGGTAGTGGTGATAAAAGGGTTAGTTTATATAATTTTAATCATAAATCCAAACGCGCAAAAAAAGAGTTGACTCTTACGGAGAGTAAGGAACAGATTAATAGTGTTAGTTTTAGTCGTGATGGCAAATTTATTGCTGCTGCGGTTGAAGATGGAACTATTAATGTTTGGAGTTTGGATGGTAGTTTATTAACTACTGTTAAAGGACATGGTGCAGCGGTTAATGATGTAAGCTTTAAGTATAATGATGGAAAATTTCTTGCTTCTGCTGGTGATGATAAGATTGTGAGGTTATGGCAGATTGATAGTATAATTACGCCAGAACATAATACTGTTTATAGTGTTGTTTTTAGTCCTAACGGTAAAGTTTTTGCTTCTGCTGGTTGGGATGGTAAAGTAAAAATATGGGAACGCAATCAGAGTGGCAATATTTCTCAATTCCAAGAATTTGTTGCTCACGACAATATAATTGATGCTATTAGTTTTAGCAATGACGGTAAATTTATAGCTACCGCTAGTAGCGATAATAGGATTAAAATATGGGATGCTAAAAATTACAATTTTATTCAAGAATTTTCAGGAAATCAAGATAGAATAACAAGTATCAGTTTTAGTCCTGATGGAAAATTCATAGCTTCTGGTGGTGCTAATAAAACAGTTAAAATTTGGCGGTTAAATGACGGTCAGTTATTACGAACTATTTTCGGACATACTGATGTTGTGACAAGTGTTAGTTTTAGTCCTAATGGTAAATTTATAGCTTCTGGTAGTACCGATAATATTGCGAAAGTTTGGCGTTTAGATGGGACTTTAATACATTCCTTACAGGGTCATGGTTTAGCAATATCACAGGTAAAATTTAGTCCTAATGGTAAAATATTAGCTACTGCTAGTTGGGACAATAGTATTAAACTTTGGAATGTTACAGATGGTACCGTAATTAATACCTTTACAGGACATACAGACGGTGTTACGGGTTTAAGTTTTACTGCTAATGGTGGTATACTGGCTTCTGGTAGCGCTGACAGTACTATTAAGTTATGGAACACCTCTAAGGGTACTTTGTTGAAAACCCTATTAGGTCATCCTGGTAAGATTAATAGTATTAGCTTCAATCTTGATGATAAACTGCTGTTGACTGGTGGTGAATCTGCTGGGGTAAAGCTGTGGAATTTGGATTTAAATGAGTTGATACAGCGAGGATGTTTGCGGATAGGAAATTACTTGAGACATAATCCGAATGCGAATAGGGAAGATATCTGCAATAATTTTTAGATAAATAATCTGGCATTGCTGGGGTACAGTTTATATATCCGGAATGTTAAGTTATTTAACGGATGATGTGACTATCAAATAATTCTCATGATTAGGAGTGAAAGATGAGTGTACAACTTCCGCAACAGAACAAGGTGAAATGGTTTTTCCATCAAGTTATAGTCTGTTTGGGTGTGGGTTTGACTGTCGCTTGTCAATCTCAACCGTCATCTGTGGATGAATCTATTACAATCAGTCCTGCTTCTCCTAAGGCTTCTGTTAACCCTTCTCCTAGGATTACCAATACACCGGAAGCAACTCCAACTCCAAAACCTACTCCTGAACAATCTAACTCCTATATCAGTCAACCTCCAATTATTTCACCAGAAGCGTTTGTGACTGAAAAACCTAGTACTTCCAATGTTAAGCCAACTCTTCGAGGTGTACAACCAACTCCAGAAAAAGTGAGTAAGCCTTCTGCTCCCGATACTACTAAAGATACCACATCTGTGACTCCGACGCCAGCAATTGCAAAAGCACCTAACAAACCTGCGGCGAAAATTAGTCAAAAAACTTATGAAAATAAAGAATTGGGGATTAAATTTCAGTATCCTGGGGATTATGTAGTGGAAGCACCAGAGGACGATCCGCAGCAAGGGATAGTGGTGTGGGATAGTACTGATTATCAAGCACTTAAGGCTGGTAAATATCAAAATACATCATCACCAGGAAACATTAGCATTTATGTTGAACCTAATCCTAATAAACTTCCTCTGTCAGAATGGTTAAAGGGAAACGATAATTTTCTCACTCCAACAAATTCAACTCCCAGGGTTGTTGCAGGTAAACAAGGGTTATCTTTTCGTTCTACTGGTTTGTTTGAATTTGAGAATGTTGCTGTTCCCAGTCCCGATGGAAGTAATGTAATTGTGGTCAGTGTAGCTGCTGACAGTGGTCCGAATGATAAGCAAGACCAAGCGTATCAAAAGGTATTTGAGCAAGTTGTTTCTACTTTAGAACTTGACGATAATTAATATAATAAGTAGTAAATTATCAAGCCTGTTTTGTGATGATAAACAGGCTCTATTTTTTCAATAAAACTAAAAGTTAAAAAGATAAAATTTATGTGTTATATTATTTTTTAAAATCCCTATAATTAAAGCGCGTACCTCCATTTTCTCGGCGTTCTGGTAGTCCCAAATTAGATGGGACTTTTGCTATTAAACTGATAGTAGTTTGATTGTTAATCAATATATTTTTTGATTTTTCTAGGTTAGGAAATAAGCTAATATTTACTGTAGTAGTTAAGTACATAATTAGAAGGGACAAATATTTAATTTTCATACTGCCCTCCTCATAAAATCTCACACCAATCAAGCCTCATTGATGTATAGGTGTTGATTTCAGAAGATATGCAGGCAGTATGTAATTAATTGTGTAATATCTATAAATACATCCCTAAAAAAATATTCCCGACTTCTACCCTACGGGAAGCCATTTCGCGTCTTCAAAAAGTAACGCAACTCTTTCAAATTCTCAAATTATAGTGGTTTTCCGTTGAGTAGAATACAAAGTTGATTCCTAATATTTAAGACTGGCTAGAGAGCAACATCCCACAAAACTGTATTGCACAAAGCGTGAAAACCGCTATATTACATAGCCGCAGGACACCCTAGTTAATATTTACTGTATAAATAGGCTTTTACTCTGCTGATTTGTAAATTACTAAGAATTAGAATAAAGGCAAATTTAAACCGAAATTTATTCCTACAGAAAAGTTATCTATATCGATAGATGAATCGTCAGATGAGCCAAATAAATAGGATGCGGAACCACCGACAAATAAATCCTGATTTATGTTGTAAATTGCCTGTATTCCTAAGCGATGTTGGGTATCAAGTCTATCTTGTCTGGTATAATCTTTAAAGCTAATTCGATAATCTAATGCTCCTTGTAATTGGGGTGTAATATCATAACGTAAACGAGTACCTAATGTATTTGCAACCCGATTTTGTGCGTTTGGTGTGGCAAAACTGGCTCGTAGTTCATAATATGAATCTAATCGCAATCGCTTGTCTAATTGGTCTTGTCTTCCTACTGCTAAACGGATGGAATCATCTAGTAATAAACGGTCACCATCATCTTCGCTATAAAGTCTTTCTTGTACCCATCCAATTTGACCATACATTCCCCGTGCGAGTCTTTGTTGTACTCCTACATTTAAATTTAAGAAGTTGTAATTAGAGTCTCCTTCATCAGCAAATCTCACTAAACCTCCACCCACAGCAGCAATTAAACGTGTTTGTTTTCCTAATTGTGGTGTTGTCAGCAAAGTTGCACTGTTTACAAATACTACGTCATCTGGTTGAGAAATTTCTTGGGAGGTAGTATTAGAACTTGTAAATATAGAAGAACGTAATAATAATTGTCCATTTGGTTGACGACGAGGTGGTGGTTGTTTTACTGGGGGTTGAATAATTTGAATTTCTCCTAGTTCTTCTTGAATATCTTCAGAAGAAAGTGGTGGTGGTTCTTCTACAACTGGAAAGTCTGGAATAGGTTCATTTGCCTCTGGTAAAGTTTGAGATATAAAGAAATTACTTTTACTTTGCCAATTAGTATCGATAATTTTTTCTGGAGTTGCTATATTTGCAATTGTTGTTAAAACAGAAATATTTTTAACTCCTACCTGGGATTTTGGAGTCGGTTTTGCAACAGCTTGGTGTTGAAACTCCCCAACTACCAAAGTTGTTAAAGAACAAAGCATTATTAGAGAAACTCGCATAATTCATTCAATGGAGGATTGTTATTCTATATTAGGGATTTCGTTGTCGCCATTTTCACCAGGTATTTCTCCACCTCCTCCGTTTGGTTCTGGAACTTCTGGTTCTGGAACTTCTGGTTCTGGATTTTCTGGTTCTGGAACTTCTGGTTCTGGAACTTCTGGTTCTGGAACTTCTGGTTCTGGAACTTCTGGTTCTGGAACTTCTGGTTCTGGAGTTACCACGTCACGACGTTCTTCAAAATTTGTTACGGGGTCATCAGCGTTAGTAGTAATACAATTAGTTGAAAGGGTGCTAGAACTTCCACGGGAATTAAGAGTACATAACCCTTGAATCCATAATCTTTGACTTTCCCAAGCAGCTATGGTTTCCTTTCTAACTGCGTTGAGAATTTGTTGTACTCTTGGTGATTCTTGTGTTACTAATGCTTCTTGTCCTGGTCCTAAACCAGTTGCAAGTTGAGTTGTTTTGTAAAATTTATCGAGGTTAAAAGTCTGTATTTCTCCAATCACACCATTTTTAACCGAGACTGTTTCACCTGCTTGTAAGATTTTGAATTGAGTCCCGTCGAGATTAGAAATTTTAATTGCTTGTCTGGTGAGATTAAAAGCTTGCGTAGTATTTCTTCCACCATCATGAACGATAGCGATCGCACTACTTTTTGAACTTAAAGCTAATATATCAGCTTCTGTGGCTGTTTCTATAGCTGTGGAAGCTAAAAATTCAATCTTAGTTTGGGGAGTTTCGACAGTTGTCCCACTGCTTCCAGGTGGATTTAAAACTACCGCAATCCCATTTCTGAGTTCAAATATGGTTTCTGCTCTGACACCGCTGGGTAATTCAAATCGACGTAATCCTGGTTTAAAGCGAAAGATAGCGTTAGAACCAATTCTAGCTAAAGAACCCTCGTTAAATAAGAGTTCTGCTCGTGATTTGGTTTTAGTTTGTAGTGCATCTAAGGGTTTGAGTATATCTGCTTTCTTTGCAGCACGGGGTTGCTTTTCTCTCAGGAGTAAGACTACTTGATTTAATAACTTATATACTTCTGCACGGGTAAGCAAGTCTCGCTGTGCTTGTACTGGAGTTATCCAAGATACCGCAAGCAGACTGCTGATAATTAATTTGGGAATTAGCGATCGCATTTTTACCCCCATCACACCTTATACCATTTTGGATTTTGGATTTTAGATTTTAGATTGAGAATCAGCGTCTGTGTCTGGGTTCTACAAATTTATCTGTACCCATATAGCTTACTTAAGCGTAGGGGTGGAGTGAAGCATAAACCAAAAAAGAATCCAAAATCCAAAATTGCTAGTCAATTTTTATTTCATGGGGTAATGGGGTTTTTCCGGATAGGAAGTGTCAATTTAAGTTACAACTATAGAGAATTAATTGTGCTGCAAATACCATGCTTGAACTTGTTGATGGATGCTGTCTAATTCTTTTTGTGACATCCTATCCAAGTTTTTGAGGATAAAGGTCATCCTTCCTTGGGTTTGCAGTTTTTCTCGATGACGATGGAGGAAATCCCAGTAGAAGAAGTTGAAGGGACAAGCATCTTTACCTGTACGTTGTTTATGGTTGTAAACACAACTTTTACAGTAATCGCTCATCTTATTAATATAGTTAGCAGAAGCTGCATAGGGTTTGGATGCTAAAATACCTCCATCTGCAAATAATCCCATTCCCATGACATTTGTCTGCATTACCCAGTCGTAAGCATCGATGAACGCAGCATGAAACCAATTTTCTACTTCCTGGGGTGAAAATCCTGCAATGAGTGCAAAGTTACTCAATACCATCAATCTTTGGATATGGTGAGCATAACCTGTACGTTGGATTTGGGATAGAATTTGATATAGACAGTTCATCTTGGTTTTACCCGTCCAAAAAAACTCTGGTAAGGGTTGGGTATGGTTAAACCAATTTTTCTGGGGATAGTTTTTACCTACATAATGATAAATTCCCTGCATATATTCTCGCCAACCCAGCACTTGACGGATAAAACCCTCAACACTATTTAACGGTAATTGCTTATCCTGGTACGCTGTTTCTGCTGCTTGAATCACTTCCAGAGGTTGTAGCAATCCCAAATTTAAGTAAGGAGAAAGCAAAGAATGCCACATTGTATCTTCTCCTGTTACCATAGCATCTTGGTAAGTACCAAAACCAGGTAAGCGATTTTCGATAAACCAATCTAATACTTGTAGTGCTTGCTGACGTGTGACTCCCCAAGGAAATTCTTTTATTTCCCCATAGGTAGGAATAGAAAGGGAATTGACTGTCTCGATGACTTCCTGAGTAATATCATCCACTTCAAACCACAATGCAGAAGGAGTATTTAACTTTCCCTTCGGGGGTTTACGGTTGTCTTTATCAAAATTCCACTTTCTTCCAATTGGTTTATCTCCCTCCATCAAAACCTGAAACCGTTTTCTTCCTTCCCGATAGAAGTCTTCCATCAACAAACGCTTACGGTTTTTCGTCCAATTTTGGAAGTCTTCCCGACTCCATAAAAAATGGTTGTTGGGAACCAGAGTAATATCACAACCTAATTCTAAATTTCCAATGACTTCCAGAAATGGGATATCGTTGGGTTCCATCACCCGCAACTCAGTAATCTGATTTTCTTCAACTAAAACAGCAAGGAGTCCCACACCATAATCGCGAGATTTGGTGTCGGGAGGAATTGCGAGTTGGAATTATTGCATCCTCCGACCAATTTTTTCCGTAGGGAAAAAGGGAGGGGGATAGTGATAATTCCAACAATAATCTAGGTTACTACGCACAATTTTGAGTTGCGTTTTATTAATTTGACATTGTTAGGATTAAATTGACCAATGCGTGACCAATTATGGTCATAGATGGAAACATTTTTGGTTTTACCGGAATTCGTAAAACCACCTATCCATCCACGAATTGTTTTGCCTTTTCTTTTTGTTTTAACATAATCGCCTGACCTCAAACCAAAAGGTGTTATTGTTCCGCCTTGTCGTTTTACAACTCCTCCCTTTGAGTAATTTTCTTGATGCAATTTACGACGGAATAATTTAGGTCGAGTAATTACAATAAATGGCGATTTAGTTATAACGCATTCTCCGATCCAGTGATGTCCATGTGTTTTTTGTGTACAAAATTCTTTGTATTGAATGAAAAATGTAGATGCTAAGGCAATGGCATCGTTTGCATGAGTTTGTGGACATTGTTTTGACTTATCTTTTTTGTCCTTAACAAGTCCTAGTTGGTTTCGATACTTACCCGTGTCTGTTGAATCTATTTCCACAACGGCGGCGATTTTAGATGCTTCTGCCCTAAACCACTCTTGACCAACTGTGACTGGGGATATTCCAAACCCGTTTTCAGAGCTGCTACCTCCACATGACTCATCTCTAATTTCATGAATAGAAATAATTTTGGACATTTCTGTTAGTATACGTAATTCCATTTCCCTGTTAGCTTTTACGCTAGGAGGTAATTTATTTTGACGACGATTGCTGAATCTTTTTTGACGATGGCTTCTCAGCTTAAATGGTTTTTTACGATTAATACGTTTTCCTCTACGAGTACGACGCAATTCTGTACGTTTTGCCATCTTACCTGTTACGGATTGCCTATCTTTACTGGTTTTCTTGGATTTATAAAAACCAGGTAAGCAAGCATGGAATAACACGATTGTCGCTAATTTAGATTGAAAAGCAATACCTGTGAATGCCTTACCTCTATCTGTCCCGCATACTATTTTCTGGGTATCGTATCCAGATGGTTCGCGTAATAATTGGACGTAAAATACACCAACTTTATTTCTTTTCCCGATAGCTTTACCTGATTTTATCCACTTCCTAGCCCGTGCGGGCCTGGTTGGCATGAGTGGTTTTCCGTTTGGGGATATTACTGGAATCCGTGTGACTTGATGATTATTTTGATTCATGGGGATAACCCAAACTATTACTAATTTGTATTTAGGAGCCACTGCGGTGGACGGGTTCCCCGGCATAAAGCAAGTGGCGTGAATAAATCCAGTCCCTTCGGGCAACTTGGTAAGCGTATCTTCTATTCACGACTAGACCGTAAAGAGGTACAAACTAGGGAAATATTTGTACGTTTAGCCTTACCAAATCTCGATGCCCTAACCAACTCTTGCGTTGCATACCGTGAACCTAATTTCTTAGGGTTTTTGCAAGCCTACACTGTACCGAAGGTCAGTGTAGGTAGTTGACCTAAATTCTTTTCAAGATTTATAAAATAACTTATATAGCGGTTTTCGGTTGTAGGGGTCGCCTACTTACAGAAGCCACTCTGTGTCTACCCGGAGGGTGTAGAATACAGTATGAGTGGAATGGAGAGCAGCGCGTTGCGGAGCCAGTCACGTGCGCGGGTTAAGCGCGTTGAGTGAACTGGCGTTGGGGTACTCTCCGTAGACGCGGAGCGGCTTCTTTTGAGAGTGAAGCCTCCCGACCGTCGTCTACCCCCCGTTGTAGCG
>JASJCY010000246.1 GCA_030065825.1 Nostocaceae cyanobacterium
CATGTTTATTGGGAATATTGACCTGTCAAAATCCTAATTTTTCGTTCATAAACCCGGTTTCTCCATGTTTATTGGGAATATTGACCTGTCAAAATCCTAATTTTTCGTTCATAAACCCGGTTTCTCCAGTTTATTGGGAATATTGACCTGTCAAAATCCTAATTTTTCGTTCATAAACCCGGTTTCTCAAGATATGACATTCCCAGTTCCCCATTCCCCATTCCCTGTTTCCTATTCCCTTTTATTTTGTACCAATAATTGTCATTCCCCTAAATAGCATCGGCAGATTTGCTATTTTATGTCTCCAAGTATAAGGAAGTTGACTGAGAATGATTTCTGTAATTTTTATTGGCAAAATTGTGAACAGATTCAAAGGAATATCTATACGATATTTTCCGTTATTCTTGAGCCAACTTACACGAGAGAACCCGACTTGACGAAACAGTTGATAAAGTTCCGTAACAGTGTACTCTTTTAAGTGAAAACCTGTGGCAGTATTATCAAAATATTGAGAAATATCGTGGGGTCCCGATAACCCATTTGGAGTAATGCAAATATATTTACCTTTAGGTGCAAGTGCTTTATAAATATTCTCAAGTTGCTCAAGAGCATCATCAGGATGTAAATGTTCCATCAACTGATGACTGTAAGCAATATCAATACTATTTTCAGTTACCGGAATACTACATCCATCAGAAACTCTGAACTCAAAATTGGATGGAAAAACTTGATTCTTAGTTACTTCTGTAGCAACATCTACAGCATAAACTTGTTTAGCATGTTTAGATACTTCAACTGCTAAAGTGCAATCCCCAGGTCCAATTTCCAGGTATGTTTTCTCTGGACTAACATAATGAGATAATATTTCCATCCGCTTGGCAACTATCCAAGCTGAAATTTCTGGACTAGATTTACGAGTCCATCGTGGATGATGAATGATTGTTGTATATAATTCGTTATAAAGGTCAGTATATAAATGCTGCCTTTCTTGTTTACTAGAATTCAATAGCTTATGAGCTAATTCTTTTTCAAGTTTGTAATGTTCTTCTATTTGCTCAAAGCTTCTCTGGTCATTTTTCGGTTGTAATTTTAAACTCATGTTAATTACTCCTATCTTTATTCACTCTTAACTCTTAATTCCTAACTCTTAACTATTAACTCCTAATTCCTAACTCTTAACTATTAACTCCTAATTCCTAACTCTTGACTCTTGACTCCTAATTCCTAACTCTTAACTCTTAACTCTTAACTCTTAACTCTTAACTTTCTAAAAGACTATTTCCCAAAAAATTGTTCAAAAAACTGTTACTAAAGCAATTTTGTGATTAAATTTTTTACATCAATAACTGTTTTTTGAATGATAGAAAACTGGACTCATCTCAAACATTAGACTAACTTAAATATTGAATAACCGCTTGGATTCCGTGAAATTTTACTTATTCTTTAAAGAAAATAGTATTTTTTATATTTAAAGCAAATTGCATACGTAAATTTAATCAGATATGCTGTAATTAGTTGCTAAGTAAATACATAGCCTAGAGGAAATATTCTGGTACAATAACGGACATAGGTTACTTATTCAACTTATTCATGGATGGAAATGAAAGCCATACCCTCCAAACTCAGGAGAGACTCCCTATCTTCCTACAGTGACTGAACTTAGAATTCCGGATGCTTTGATTGAGGAAACCATAGTCAATAACTCCAATTACAGTGCTAGGATCGAAGCTATAAAATTAGCACCCCTAGTACTTGATGGCATTAATTTTTATGAGTTGCGCTTTTTTAGATCCCCGACTTCTTCTGTGAAGTAGGGGATCTGTTACCCCTGATAATTAATGTGTCAGACTACTAGTTAGAGGTTGGAGCAATTAACACCAGTACAGTTTCTCAACAGAAGCACAGCATTGCCATACTCCCACCCCTATATCTGAATTAAGTAAAAAAATTAGTATATATGCCCAAAGTAATAGCTCAAGGTAAAACAATTGAATGCGATAGTGCAGCTAATTTACGTCAAATACTGCTACAAAATGGAATTGACCTCTATAATAGTGGCGCTAAATTAATTAACTGTAGGGGAATTGGCAGTTGTGGCACTTGTGCTATTTTCATTGAAGGGGAAGTATCACCAGCAAATTGGCGTCAGGAACCCCATGCCTAAAGGCTAGGGGCTTGTAAGAAGCCCAAACCTGACCAGACTAAGTACCTTGCGTACTACGTTAGAGGCAAGAGTTTAAGACCTACCAAGGAATGCGTAGCCCCTTCGGGGTTCAGCAGTTGCTCATGGGGGAAACCCCCAAGACCGCACTGCTTCACTAGTTCCTTGCTCTAGAACCAAATGATTAAACAGGCTTAAAGGGTTAAACCAGTGTCGTTTGGAAAGTACCGACCTCTAACATTGTCTAAGCTAACTTTACGCTTTGTAGCAAGGCGATTCCCGGCATACAGGGAAATGGATAAGTACTACTCCTCTGCTTATTCATCCCCTTTTGGGGACGGCGATTAAAATCGCCAACGGCTAACCCCCATGCTTGAAAGCAGGGGCTTCCCCGTCGTTGAGTTCTTGGTGACAAAACACGGCGTTCCTTACCTCCCCACTCTCCTACACGCAACCTGCGTTTAGCTTGTCAAACTCACGTTCTGGGGGATGTAAAATTAACTAAATTTGACGGGTTTTGGGGACAAGGTTCTCAAACAGTATGGACACCAGAAGGTTAAAAAATATAGTCAAAACAGGAGAACAGAAATATGGGTAGATGGACACCACTTATTCTAATGGCTGGGGGCTTAGCAATTTTGCTGGGTACATTATTGGGCATTAATTTTCCTATGGATGGACGAAATGCCAAAAATGTAGAAGGGAGCAAAACTTCCAAAGTCCTGCCCGCGAATATTAATGTTAATAGTACCTCCGCTGGAAATCCCCCCACGAGTGTTAATCGTAGTAGTGTTGCCCAAAGTAACACCACTAACGACAACACAACAGTTAATCCGGCAAATACCTCAGAGACTACCACTAGCACTACATCAACTCAAACAAATTCAAATAATGCTCCCATTCGTGCCTTGTGGTAGTATCTGCAACTTAATCAGCAACACGAACCGCAGACCCAATGGCAAGCAACAAACCCTTGGTCTGTAAATTTTTTTCCAGGTTCGCTCACCACTTTCTTATTGGTTGAAATTAAGTAATTTTATGGATAAGAATCTAAACAAAGTAAAAAAACACTAGAGTCTAGAACTTATAGCTAAAAATAATTCCAACAAGCAACTGCTTTTTGAGGATTTCCCTGTTGCCCGTAGTCTGCGACAAGCCACTACGTGTCTACCCTGTTCCCTTTTAACTAATGACTATTAACTAATGACTCGTGACATTGTAATCATCGGTGGTGGCGTAATTGGCTTGGCGATCGCCATCGAGTTAAAATTACGGGGAGCATCACCAACTGTCCTCAGCTATCACCCTCAAGCCGCTGCTACCCACGCTGCTGGGGGAATGTTAGCCCCAGATGCGGAAAAAATCCCCCCAGGACCAATACAGCAATTGTGTTGGCGATCGCGCAGTTTATATCCAGAATGGACGCGCAAATTAGAGGAACTAACTGGTTTAAATACTGGTTACTGGAGTTGCGGGATTTTAGCACCAGTTTATGAATTGGGGGATAACAAAAATATCCCTGTGTCTTCCTCCTCTGGTTATTGGTTAGATAAAACAGCTATACATCAATATCAACCCGGATTGGGTGGGGATGTTGTGGGTGGCTGGTGGTATCCAGAAGATGCCCAAGTAGATAATCGGGCTTTAGCCAAGGTACTGTTAACAGCAGCAACATCTTTGGGTGTAGAACTTAAAGAGGGAATTAAAGTAGAAGGTATTCAACAGCAGCAAGGAAAAGTCATTGCTGTACAAACCAACGCTGGGATTGTCAACGGGGAACACTATGTATTAGCCACAGGGGCTTGGTCAAACCAATTATATCCCCTACCTGTGCAACCGAAAAAAGGGCAAATGCTAAGTGTAAAAGTGCCAGATTTCTTGCCCTCATTACCCTTAACACGGGTTTTATATGGAGAAAATACTTATATTGTCCCCAGACGCGATCGCACAATTATTATTGGTGCTACCAGTGAGGATGTGGGATTTACCCCTAATAATACTCCAACAGGTATTCAAAACTTACTAGCAGCAGCCATCCGTCTTTATCCCCAATTACAGGATTATCCCATCCAGGAATTATGGTGGGGATTTCGTCCCGCTACCCCCGATGAATTACCAATACTGGGCACTAGTCCCTGTGAAAACTTAACTTTTGCCACTGGTCATTACCGTAATGGTATTCTCTTAGCACCTGTAACAGCACAATTGATAGCGGATTTAATCTGGGAACAAAAGTCAGACTCCCTCCTAGCTGACTTCAATTATTTCCGTTTTCACGCCAAGTCCTCATCCACAACCCCTGCGATGTTAAGTTATTCCCCTAATTCCTCTATTTCACTGGCAAATCCCCCAGAGGATAACCACAAGGGTTACTCTCCACTCCCTACTCAAGACACACCCCTAATAATTGCCGGTAAAACTTTCCAATCCCGGTTAATGACAGGTACAGGGAAATATCGCAGCATTGAGGAAATGCAGCAAAGTGTGGTGGAGAGTGGCTGCCAAATTGTCACCGTAGCGGTGCGTAGGGTGCAAACTAACGCCCCTGGACATCAAGGATTGGCAGAAGCTTTAGATTGGAGAAACATCTGGATGCTGCCCAACACAGCAGGCTGTAAAACCGCTGAAGAAGCGATTCGGGTTGCCCGTTTGGGAAGAGAAATGGCGAAACTTTTGGGACAGGAAGATAATAACTTTGTCAAATTAGAAGTAATTCCCGACCCCAAGTATTTATTACCAGACCCCATCGGTACTCTGCAAGCCGCAGAACAGTTGGTAAAAGAAGGCTTTGCAGTGTTACCTTACATCAATGCCGATCCTATGCTGGCAAAACGCTTAGAAGAAGCCGGATGTGCTACGGTTATGCCTTTAGCAGCCCCCATTGGTTCCGGACAGGGGTTAAAAACAGCGGCAAATATTCAAATTATCATCGAAAATGCTAATGTCCCTGTGGTAGTAGATGCAGGAATTGGTGCCCCATCAGAAGCCGCACAAGCTATGGAAATGGGGGCAGATGCTTTGTTGATTAATAGTGCGATCGCTCTGGCAAAAAACCCCCCCGCTATGGCAGGTGCTATGAATATGGCAGCAGTAGCGGGACGTTTAGCATACCTAGCAGGTAGAATGCCCATGAAAAGCTATGCCAGTGCTTCTTCACCCCTTACAGGTACCATTACTAACTAATAGTCTTACCCCTCAAAAAACTATAGCGCGCTTAGTTAGAGTAATGGTCTTACCCTCCAAAAAACTATAGCGCGCTTAGTTAGAGTAATGGTCTTACCAATGGTCTTACCTCGGCAAAAACTATAGCGCGCTTAGTTAGAGTAATGGTCTTACCAATGGTCTTACCTCGGCAAAAACTATAGCGCGCTTAGTTAGAGTAATGGTCTTACCTCGGCAAAAACTATAGCGCGCTTAGTTAGAGTAATGGTCTTACCCCTCAAAAAACTATAGCGCGCTTAGTTAGAGTAATGGTCTTATCCCGGCAAAAACTATAGCGCGCTTAGTTAGAGTAATGGTCTTATCCCGGCAAAAAACTATAGCGCGCTTAGTTAGAGTAATGGTCTTACCCTCCAAAAAACTATAGCGCGCTTAGTTAGAGTAATGGTCTTATCCTCCAAAAAACTATAGCGCGCTTAGTTAGAGTAATAGTCTTACCTCGGCAAAAACTATAGCGCGCTTAGTTAGAGTAATGGTCTTACCCTCCAAAAAACTATAGCGCGCTTAGTTAGAGTAATAGTCTTACCTCGGCAAAAACTATAGCGCGCTTAGTTAGAGTAATAGTCTTACCTCGGCAAAAACTATAGCGCGCTTAGTTAGAGTAATGGTCTTATCTCGGCAAAAAACAAGCTTCTTGCTTAGTAATGGTTCTACTTTGCCACACCAAGTTTGATGGGTTAATTACAGCAAAGTTTAGTCCTCTTTTCCCCCTATTTCCTGGTGGGGAAACCGCGTCCCGACTTTCCCTGCTTGTGGTTGGGGAAACCGCGTCCCGACTTTCCCTGCTTGTGGGTGGGGAAACTCCACCGGGCAGGGAAACCCCGCCCCTACTTTAGCTAACCCGGCAATTTTGAATTGAATCTCGTCCTTACAGGAAATGTAACAACTTGTTTCTTAAATGAGAGCATAAATTGCATTTTGTAACATAAAATAAACAAAGAGATTAAGGAATTAATTTATGCCCTATACAACTGAAGAAGGTGGTCGTCTCAATAACTTTGCTCGTGAACCTCAGGTTTATCAAGCAGAACCCCCTACCGAGAATCAAAAGCGCAATTATCTCTTCCTCGGAATTGGCGCTTTAATTTTGATTGGTGGTTTAGTTTTTGTGGCATTCTCTGTTTCCAATATGAATATCAGTTAATAATTCTGCTTATTTAGTCAAAAATTCTCAAAAATTGCTATTTAGAGCATTTCAGGTTCCAAATTCTATTGGAACCTATTTTTTCATTTTGATAACACACATCTTGCACCTACGCGAAAAACCGGGTAAGAGTCCAAATAGATTAGTCTCAAAACCCTGATTTTTCGTTTATAAACCCGGTTTTTTTTGGTCTTGTTGAGAATGGTGCAAGATATGAGTGCCCAAGGGGTACGATTACACTCCCGCAACGAATGAAAGAAACACAACATCCTTTTACCCTGTTCCCTTTACCCTGTTCCCTGTTCCCTGTTCCCTGTTCCCTGTTCCCTTTTCCCTTTTCCCTTTTCCCTGTTCCCTCTCTTGAAAAGTTGCTCATGGGGGAAACCCCCAAGACCGCACTTTTCGCTGTTCCCTGTGTTTCTTAAGAGGTAATGGGTAATTGATTCACCATTTAGCATTTACCAAGCACTATAGTCAGTAATTCCCATTTTGTCCTCTCAGTAGTAAGACTGTAATATTAAGTAGCATAAACATAATAATTTTTCTAAGTACCGTAAATTGTATTGCTTAAGATATAATAATTACAAGGGATTCAGGCATTATTCAAAAAAAAGCACATTAAAATTTGATACCATAAACACTCATTTATCCTGAGCAGACCCATAACTACTTGAAAATCATAGTCATAGTCAGAATACAAGAAACTGCTTGCATCTGCTGGCATAGCTTCCTGAAACAAAGGACAGAACTCTAGCAAGTGTTTTTGACGGACATTAACCTGAAGCCAAGGAACCTAAAACTGTTTGTTATAGGTTAAGAAAGTGAACTATTCAGGGAAATAGCCATTGGAATGTGATGTCCTTGATAGATATTTCCTAGTCTGCTGCATCATAGTAGCTTTTATGAATATCTATAAAGTAGGGAGTTTTAGCCCAGTATGGTGTTGCTGTTAGTAATTCTCCCAGCATCTTTGTAATGTAAACTAAATTTTGGCTGTTTGGTCGTCATGAGCCTGAATAACACTCCACACTCCCATGATTTTCCTCGGAATCGGCAAGTTTATAAACGTCTAAAACTTGCTCTCAGTCTTGGCTTGCGACGACAAATATTTGTGGCAGTTTGCGATGATTTAAACTTGAGAAACCAGGTAGCGGGTCTTTTACATTCAAATTTAGCTTATCCGGTTGGGCAAGTGCTACATCAGTCACTAGAGGGGGAAGAAGCAAGCACTCCTGCTTATCCGCGATTGGTAACTTTGCGTTTGAATTTAAGCGATCCCAATCCCATAACTCAAATCAATCAATGGTTAATTAAATATCCACCACCAGTTGTTGGTATTTCCCAAGATACACCAGGACGACCTTTACCAATACCCAGCTTTCAAATTGTTGGTGTTGAACAGTTAACTAGACAACCAGTTGCTACACAACGTTTATTTTTACAAAATTTACGCTTAATTGAGAAACATCTGTCAAATCCTAGATCTAACTACTTCATAGAATCAAATTTGCTGTTGTGGTTACCCCGTCCTTGGTTATATGCCATTAAACAATCAGCACCGCTGTTTTGGTGTTGTCGCACTGGTGTATTTGTATTCGCTGGAGAACCTACTCCCACAACCAAAAAGCAAGCTACACCAGAACCTCTTTCTGATTCCAGAGGCTTGTTAGATGTTAATACCATTGAGCAATCGATTCTGGAAGAATCTGTTTTGGAAGAATCTGTATTTGCGGAAGATTTTGATTTCCCAAACCGTCCATCTGTCAATCGTGGACACCAGGAGGAGAAACTAACTTCACCCACACCGGAATTATTATCCACAGCAACCCCACAGGAAGAAACAACTATTTTAGAGAGTGAAGAAGATCATACACCGTCCCTACTCGATGAATCTCATATTAGCAAGGAGTTAAGAGAGTTATTACTAGCAACAATTAACAGTTCTAGTCAAGATGCTCAGCAAAATCAGCAAACAGAAAAGATTTTGCAGGAAATTGAGGAGTTACATTCACAACAAGAATCTGTAGAGAAACTAGGAGTAGCTTATCAAAATTTAGGGAATTTATATCGTCTCAGGATTGAGGAAGGACAGTCTACCTTAGAAAATATCATGGTAGCAATTTTGGCGTATCAGGAAGCAATTACCCATGATGAAAATTCACCCCACATTCCTGATATTTTAAATGATTTGGGTACTCTTTACTGGATGCTGTACCGTACCCCACCCAATTCTGAGGAAGGACAAACTTATATTGAACAAGGAATTGAATTTTACCAGTTAGCTTTAAAGATGATTTCCCCCCAGACACAACCGGAAATTTATGTTCGACTGCAAAATAATCTGGGGACAGCTTATGGTGACTTAGCTAGTTTTTATAATCCAGAAGAAAACTGGCAAAAAGCAATCACAGCTTATCAAGAAGCACTCAGTTACGGTACAGAAGAAATGCAGCCAGAAAAGTATGCTGCTTCCCATAATAATTTGGGTACTGCTTACTGGCATTTAGCACAATACAATCAACCAGTTGTTCATCTCACAAAAGCAATTGCATCTTACAATATTTCCTTAGAATATTACAGTGCCCAAGAGGAACCCCTCAAGCATGGCATGATTCAAAATAATATCGGTACTGCTTACTGGAATTTGGCACAATACGAAAATCCAGCAGAAAATTTGCAATTAGCAATTGATGCTTATAATGAAGCTTTAAAATATCGCACTCCTGCTAATGTTCCTGTCGCTTGTTCTTCCACTCAAAACAATTTAGGTACTGCTTATTGGCATCTAGCAAATCTCAACCAAACTCCTCAAGAAGAACGGCAAAATTATTTAGAACTTAGTATTACTGCTTACGAAGAGGCACTTGCCCTAGCTCACTCTTTACATGGTGCTTCTTTCAGTTTTGATATATTTGTTACTCATAATAATCTTGCTCTGGCACATCATCAGTTAGCAACATCTCAATATTTCAAAGGAGACAAACAAACTCGTTCTCTACACTTAGAAGCAGCATTAGAAAATCATTTACAAGCCTTAAATGGATTGAGTCAGCAACCAGAAGCTTATCAAACTACTTTTGCTTATCTGGTGAAAACAATTCGCTCTTTTCATAATGAATTGGGAATTCAAGGACAAAATCTCGCTTTGTCTAAAGTTCCCAGTCATTTGTTACCAGAAATTTTACCTAAGTTGTAGCCTAGAGGTAATGCGATCGCCTAAGGTCTTTAGAGGTAGTTTGAAAAGTTGAGTGAAGTACACAAATTTTACCTCACCCCTTCCCCTCTCCTTATTAAGGAGAGGGGTGGCTTTAGCCGGGGTGAGGTTCTGAGTATAGCAATCCGATTTGATTCCTGAATCACTCGTAGAGACAGGGAGCGGGGAACTCTTAACGGGGAACAGGGAAGAAGGAATAAAGGTGTATTAAGTTTTGTACGCCCACAAGAAATTATATAGCGCTTTTCAGTTGAGTCCAATACACGAGGGAACCTCACCCCGTCCTGCGGACACCCCTCTCCTACCCTGCGGGAAGCCACTCCGTGTCTATAGTAAGGAGAGGGGAAGGGGGTGAGGTTCATCTGTATTCTATCCAAGTGAAAACCGCTATATTTACGCTTCTCAACCAAAAGGAATTTATCGGCACAAGACAACAGAAGTAGGAGAATTTCCACCCAACACCTTTGGCTTATATGATATGCATGGGAACGTTTGGGAATGGTGTGCCGACCATTTGCACGATAACTATGAAGGTGCGCCTAAAGACGGCAGTGCATGGGTAGAATCTAATAATAATGATAATCATGATCCTGTGCTGCGGGGTGGTTCATGGAACAATGCTCCTGTTTTTTGCCGCTCTGCATACCGCAGCAGCAACAAGCCGAACTACGTCAAACAAGAAGTCGGTTTTCGGGTGGCGTGCAGTGGCTTCTCCAAACACTAGGGTGCCTTGCGACCCAGGACATAACGCACCCTACTTAGATTTAGATAAAGAAAGAAAATCTAGCTTTTTAGGTTCCTCGTTACAAGGTTCTACCTTTCCTCGTTACAAGGTAGAACCTTGTAATGTTTCCTCGTTACAAGGTTCTACCTTGTAATGTTTCCTCGTTACAAGGTTCTACCTTGTAATGTATTTTAGGGCGGGCTGTTGCCTCCCATTAAGTCTGGAGGCAGAGCCTCCTAGAAAGCATTTCCAGGCTAAGCCTGGAAACGAGTTAAAGCCTGGAAACAAATTAACACTTGGGCTATGAGACTGGGATTTGAATCCGGTGACAGTTACCCTCAAATAGTGCAAGTTATCAATTGTATCCAACCGACAAGAGATTGCGATTACACTTCCTATTCCTCGCCAAATTGTAAATTTTTGTGAATTTTGCAAACAAGTGCTTTCCTTCGCCAATTTCCAAAATAGTTGAGAATTATTATCATTTGAACCAAGAATTTTCAAGGTTTACAAGCTGTATTTTTATGCTATAATAAAGGAAGCCTTAGCTTTGCCCTGCAAATTTTTATATCATGATTTCTTGACTTAATTTTCTAGATCCCCGACTTTTACCTTGGGGGATGTTCCGCTAACGCGTCTACAAAAAGTCGGGAATCTAGTTTAATGATCTCCAGCTTTAATAGCAGCAAACAAAGAAGAATAATCCTGATTAGCAAATGACATTTTCATTGCAATTGCTAAAACCTTTCTTACTCCTTCAATGCTCCTAGTATTTAATCCCACGGCTTTAGCTTCTTCGATAAAGAAATCAGTATCCTTGACTAAATGTTTGGTGGGGAAATTGGGATTTGCATAATTATCATCCAGCATTCTTTGCAGTTTCTTGTCAAAAGTAGGAGCGTAAAGGGCACTTTCCCGTAGAATCTGCATAAACACATCCACATCAACATCGTGACGCTGGGCAAAACCCAAACTGAGGGCAAAAGCAGAAGTTAAAGAAGCAATCAGTTGATTTAATGCCAATTTCAAAGCTGATGCTGTTCCTACTTCACCTACCAATACCGGTTCTGGTCCCAAATTTTTTAACAGGTTTAAATTTCTGTGATATTGTTGTGACTGCGCTCCTACCATAATCAGTAGTTCCCCAGCCTTTGCTTCGGGAATGCTACCCAATACTGGTGCCTCGATATACTCACCACCTGCGGCAACTACGGCATCTCGAATTTCTTTACTTTCTGCGGGGGTAATAGTTCCCATTTGGATGATGGTACGTCCCGCCACAGTCCGGGAAGAGCGATCTGATAATAAGACGTGATAAATGGCTGCGGCGTTGGTCAGCATGAGAATCACACAATCCGCAGCACTAATTGCTTGATGGGGCTTGGCTGCGATTTCAGCCCCTGCTGCTTTTAATGGTTCCAATTTTTCTGGGGTGCGGTTAAAGGCAATTAGCGGAACATGAGCCGCTAATAGCCTCTGCGCCATTGGTAATCCCATTAATCCAGTCCCCAGAAATGCCACCTTCATTGTTTGCGTTCCCAATGATTGAGTGTTTACCTTCAAAACTATGTATGCTAACTGCTCATAGCTAATCATAATCAGATAATCAGCAATCAACAGTTAGCAACTAACAAACTATGTTTATGGTTAAAATTAGCCACCTGCGGCAAAAGTGACCATAATCATCACGGACATTAAAATCCCTGGTATCAGTAAGACAACAAGCATTAATAAATCATGGGTGGTCATAATTATTACCTTTTGAGATTCCCTTGTTTAACTACAATCTTCTTATAATATGAATGATACACTTCTAGCCGCCAAATCGCCTCGGAATCAATTCTGAGCCTAATAAACAAAGTCTGATAAATATGATAACTTGCACCATTCTCAATTTTCCCATCCTTCCCACCTAGGAATAAATTCTCAGGCTGATACACAAAGTCTGATAAATCAGACTGAGTAAGGGTTCCAGCGCATTTTAACGTGCTTTGTCTGTAGGTTTCTTGAAATTTATTTCAAGGTGGGTTGTGAGGCTAAACGACATTGGTGCAAGTTATTAGATAAATCAGACTGGGTAAGATTTCAATGGGTTTACCCTTTATCCTCTCTTCCTCTTTCTCTTTCTCTTTCTCTTCCTCTGTTTCTCTGCGGTTTTTGACTTTAATTAGTTCTAGTTACCAGCGTGACGCTGGTAACTAGGGGAGTTGAGGCTCTGCCTCCTGGTTATCCTTAAGCAAGTGCAAGTTGTTGGTTTTAACTGATAACTTGCACCAATGTCGTTTAACACACATTCCCACCTCGAAATAAATTTCAAGGAACCAATAAACCAAGCACGTTAAAACGCGCTCTCATACCTTTCCCAGTCTCATTTATCAGACTTTGTTTATCA
>JASJCY010000247.1 GCA_030065825.1 Nostocaceae cyanobacterium
CACTGTTGGCGGTGCGACTTTGGACTCCATCAAAATCTACATTCAAAACCAAAAAGAAACTTGACGGCGATTAAAATCGCCCGCGCCTAGCCCCCATAAATAGAATTTAGGGGCTACCCCGGCGCGGTTAACTTGGTGTCAAATAGAAACTAAGAAATTACCAAGTTACTTTATCACTCAATTTCAACAACATTTTTTCACCAATTCCCGGTACTTTATCTAAATCTTCTAAAGATGTAAATGGTTGCTGCTGACGCGCTTTTATAATTCGCTGCGCTAACTTTTTACCTACACCAGGTAAAGATTCTAATTCTTCTAGTGTTGCCGTATTCAGATTAACTTTTTCTGTCAATATTTTTTTAACAGACGAAGGTTTTAAAATTTCGGAACATGTTTGTTGTTCTAATTTAATTTTAGTTTGGATTTCTGGTGGTACTCCTAATTTGACATTTTTATAAGTTCGTTCAAATTCACGGGAGTAATGGGCAGCCACTTGGGGACTTTCAATGATTAATAAAGTTTCGTCATTGCCATTATTAGCTGCTTCCGTCCAATTATGGGAACCTGTGATTACTTTTTGTCCGTCGATTACAGAGAATTTATGATGTAATAAATCTCCCTCTGGTAATAAAGCTACACCTACTGTACTAATGGGATTTTTCCAAGGAAGATTATCAACTTCATATTTACATTTATTACTGATTGCTACCCCCATCATATCCATCCCTTCACTATAAAAACGATAGGCAAAATCCCGTTCTAGCACAGTTCTAATGTTGACACTTTGGCGATGGCGATTTTCTAAAATATTGGCAATATCTTGTGCAGAAAACACAAATAATGCCATGTCAATAGATTTACTAGCTGACTGCAAATTTTTACCAATTAAGCCATTACTACTATTTATCCACGGTTTAGTTGATGAAGTAGGTGAAAAATTAACTGTAATTTTACTGTCCCCTAACCTAACTTCCTGGGGATTTCTATGGGGTTTTTTGATGCCAAATTTGCTATCAGGTTTACCAGATTCTCCATCCCCCCACATGATGTTAAATTCTTCTGTAAATATCGATGCTAATTTTGGACTATCTATCAACAATAAATTATTGACATTACCCAAACTTTGAGGATTACTAAAATCACCGTGAATCCCACTCATGGTAAAGTTAGCAGAGGTAACAATCACCATCCGATTATCTACAATCACAAATTTGTGATGCATTAATCCACTACCTTTAGAACCATCAGCAGTATCATCAATTATCGGTACTTTAGCATTCTGTAAAATCACCAAAGCATCTCTTTGATTAATTTCCTCTACAGTTAATCGACCATCTTTATTAATATCTGCAAAATTTTTAAATTCATGATATTTTTTACTTTCTCTATCCTTCAACTTACTAACTTCTGAAGTTGTAAAGCTACTCCAAGGACGGTTATAGGTATTTTCTAAAATTAACCTTACTTTTACCCCTGCTTTATGTTTATTTACCAAAGCTTGAGCAATATTTGGTAAACGCAATTCTTGTACAGCCACATCAATGGTGGATTCTGCTTGAGAAATAGTATCGATAATTTGTTTTTCTAAATCATCCCCCAAGCGAATTTGCTGACGGTAAGGTTCTCGGTATTCAGAGGATTGTGTATGATTAAAGTAAACTTGCACTAAAGGATCTTGCGGTAGAGGTTCGAGAAGTTTATTCGTACTCTGAAAATTGCCTCGTTGACAAGCAATAATAGGCAGTAGAACCAAAAAAATAGAATAAAAACCCCATTTGCTGAGAAAAATATTCACTATACTCTGCTAAAAGTGAACGGAAGCATCCCAATTTTGAAAAAAGATTAGCTAGTGGAAGCATGTTGCTCCCTTTACATAAAGCAGACAAGATGCCCGCACTACAAATTTAAACATTTGGGATGCTCCCGGGTGAACAAACTTATGATTCCCAATTCACCAAGTACAATCAAGTTTTGAGAAGTTTTTCCCAGTAGTTAAGTTAAATTACGAAATAGTATATTTACTTAACATATTTCATAGCCTTTTTAGGAGAAAATAGATATATAGGAGACAAATACCAACAAATAATTGTCAAACGCCTCAAATCACTTTGTCAGTTTACTCATGGAGGTGGAGTATGTTTCATGATATTTCCATACCTGATATCATCACCTACACTATCGTCAAAATTTGCGTACTGATTGGTGTGCTGTTGCTTTTGTGGATCATCACCGCTGCTCCCGTTGTTTAACTTTTAAGAGTTTCCTGTTCCCTGTAAACCCAACTTCATAGTCGGGTTTATTTTTTTTGTGGCTATGATTCAGTCAAATTGGGTCAACCGTATTTATACATAATTTAATGTTTTTATAACAACTCAATAAAATTGAGAAATTTGTTGCTAAAAATAAAATCTTATAGTTTTTTTAACCTTCTGGATAAGCACAAACACTAGTTTATAAGCAAATATAGTAGTGATAAAGAGTTATTAATATTGCCGCCAAAAATATCACCTTACTTGGCAGCAATTAATACACGGTTTTACCAAGGAGTGCATAGTATGCTTTGTAACAAGTGTAAGCGTCAGCAAAATTGTATACCCCTATTATTGTCAAAAAATGATCCCCTATTGCAAAAGATGCTAAAAGGCTTGAAAAGATGTGAGTTACGTAAAGTTCGCTAATATTTTGCATATATAGCTTATGTTTTTGATAAATCTTTTACAAGTAGCATTAGCTACCTAAGTCATCCAAGTTTTCAGGGATAATAAAATCAAACAACAAAAAATCAAACAACAAAAAATCAAAAAATAACAGCAAAAATTCTCTAGAGAGGTTAGACTACAACCTCTCTATAAAATTACAAATTTTGCTACTGTTGAACTTAACATTGAATATTGAATAAAGTCTTATAGTTGCTAATCCTCAGTTCCCAGTTCCCAGTTTCTAAAAATTATTGTGAATTCGCTACATATAATATGCGAACAATTGCGGAAATAAACGAAAAAATCAACCGCAAACGTGCGGTGGTATTAACGGTTGAAGAATTAAAAGCAAAAATAGCAGAAGTTGGTGTTAACAAAGTCGCTAAGGAAGTTGATGTCATCACCACTGGCACTTTTGAACCAATGGAGTCTAGTGGTGCTATTATTAACCTCGGACATACTGACCCCCCGATTAAAATTCGCCGTTGTTGGTTGGATGGTGTACCAACATACACAGGATTTGGCGCAGTAGATTTATACCTTGGTGCTAGTTGTGCTGTGGAAGATACGGAGGGAGAAGAAATTCGGGAACGGGGCGGAGGTCATGTGATTGAAGATTTAATTGCTGGTAAACCCATACAAGTGCGAGCACAGGGACAAGTAACAGATTGTTACCCCCGGGCAACTTTTGAAACCACCATTACCCGGGACACCATTAATCAGTTTTATTTATTTAATCCCCGCAACGTTTACCAAAACTTTATCGTCGGGGTAAATGGAGGCGATCGCCCACTTTTCACTTATCTGGGTTCTCTACAACCCCGTTTGGGCAATGCGGTTTACTCTAATCCCGGTGCTATTTCTCCCCTACTCAACGATCCAGATTTACAATTAGTGGGCATTGGAACGCGAATCTTCCTAGGTGGGGGTATTGGTTATATAGCTTGGGAAGGCACCCAGCACTTTCCCTTACAAAAGCGTTTACCCAATCGTACACCCATTGGTCCAGCAGCGACTTTAGCCCTAATTGGCGATGCTAAGCAGATGGATGCTCATTGGGTACGGGGTTGCTATTTCAAACATTATGGTCCCTCTTTGATGTTGGGTGTAGGCATACCACTCCCGGTATTAAACGAGGAAGTAGTAGCCAGATGTGCGGTGGAGGATAAAGACTTAGTAGCGCCAGTGGTAGACTTTTCTATCCCTCGGCGTGTCCGTCCCACCTTTGGCTTAGTCAGTTACGCCCAACTCAAATCTGGGCGCATCACTATAGATGGGAGAAAGGTGCGTGTAGCTCCCCTAGCGAGTATGTTTTTCTCTCGGCAAATTTCCCAAGAGTTAAAACAGTGGATTGCAGCAGGTAAATTTACTCTTACAGAACCAGTGGCTGCAATTCCTATGGAGCGATCATTTTTGCCCCAAGACAGGTGGACGGAGTTTTAAGAGTTAGTAGGGGCGCAATGCTTGCGCCCAGGAGCTATGAGTTAGGAAGTTATTATAGCCATTTTCAGTTGGGTGCAATACAGTCTCAACCTCAACCGGTCCGACTGACACCCCTCTCCTACCCTACGGGAAGCCACTCCGTGTCTATAGTAAGGAGAGGGGAAGGGGTGAGGTTTGATTGTGTACCACCCTAGGGGAAGCCCTTCGGGTCTACACTCAACCGAAAAACGCTATATTTCGCCTCCATCACCCTATCACCCTATCTCCTTATACTCTTGGGCGGGGAAACCCTATATTCCTGGGCGGGGAAACCCCGCCCCTACCTTAGGATATCTCACTCCTGTGGTGGCTTAGGTCGTTTGATGGGCTTTTCGGTAACACCTTTGGGAATCGGCTTTGAGGGTCCTGTTCTCTTGTACGGGCGCTGATTGTCTCCATAACGCTTTTTGAAGGGCTTTTTGCTGCCTTTGAAGGGTTTTTTGAATGGGGGTTTGCGTTTTTTCGGCAAATCAGCGATCGCTTCAGCATGTTCTAGCACCAATTCACTACCTTCTCGCTGGAGTTGCAGATCCCAAAATTTACCTACTGCTTTAGTATCCATCACACCCTTGACTTTCAATTTGAAATATTTGGGTTTATCTGAGGGTTTGCGGGGAGCTTGCTTAATTTTGACCACCAGGCTTTGTGTATCCGCTGACTGGTAAACAATTTCGCCCCGCACAGAAAAACCACCATCTTCAATTTCTGATGCAGGTGTGGGGACATTTGTCTGTGCTTGCGACTTGACAGAAGAATCGGTTGGGGGGGTTTGTTGAAGTTGTGAAGCTTTCGCTAAGCGTTCTGGTTCCCATACTCCTACAATTTGCATATGCAAATTGTCATTTTCCTGGCGAGTACGGGGATAAACCACCCATAAATGTTCTTGGTCTAAGTCTAGGTGATTTTTAACCAAACTCATAATTCGACCCAACAAAACAGCATCAAGTAAGACACCATCCGTCGTCAACAGGGAACCTTGAGTAAATTGTTCGCTACTAGCGAGATAGCGACCGCGAATTAAGCCAATGGCTCGGTACTGCATCGGTTCGCTAGGAGGCGGAATTGGATGCAGGCGATTGCCAGTGATACTATTATCGGCGTTACTATCGGCGTTAGTATCATTGCTGTTAGTTTCGGTTTTACCCGGGGTAACGGGAGCATTTTCTACCTCAGAAGTATCATCGGATTGTGGATGTAGATCATTAGAGGTAACTACTTTGTTTGTTTGAACCTCATCAATGGAGGTATTAGAATTAGAAGATTCAGGAGACGGCATCAGGTCGGAATTCATAGAAACTCCTTGCGGCGGAGACAGATCCCATTGTGGGATTTTACAAGGGCAGTTGGAAAGAGCGTTTGTGCGGCTAGTGAAAGTATATTTCTTTCAATTTGCCAGCAGTTAGCTACTTGTGTGATACTAAAAACGAATTGTGCTTGAACACTAAATGTGTAATTTAGTGTCTTTATTCTAGTTTCGGAAGCATAAGATAGCTAAAATTCATCCATATTTCTCCTAAACTCAACACTTATCTTTATTTTGTAAACAGTCCTTTGTTATAAAGTTCACAGGGTTTTACCCGTATTCCGTAAAGTTTTTCAAGTTTTTCTTCGACTATATTTCTGTTTCTTATCATCATTATATTTATCGCAGTTAAGGAAGGTTTTGTGTCTGAAGGTCGCAATCGTTGGATAATTAGGTTTGTATTGGTGCTGATTGTGCTTGTATTTGTGGGAGTTTCCATAGCTCCTATAATTGCTGCATTTAATGATGGACAAGGCTTTAACAACAATGCTACTGTTGGAGTCTCGCAGCAAAAGCAGAAAATCCAAGAGGAAATTAAGGGTTTGGAGTTGGTTTTGCAGCGGGAACCAGAAAATCAATCTGTGTTGCGCAGCTTACTGGAGAGGCGTTTACAATTACTGAGTCTGGGAGAGGGTACTGTGCAGCAAGTGATTGAACCCTTAGAAAAGTTAAGCAAACTTAACCCCGAACAAACCAGATATGCTGTACTTCTAGCACAAGCAAAGCAACAAATTGGCGATAAGGAAGGTGCAGCTAGTGCTTATCGCTCGGTTCTGGAAACTAAACCGGGTAACCTTGAGGCTTTGCAAGGGATGGTGGCTTTACAATTGCAACAAGAACGTCCTCAAGCGGCTATTGGTTTGCTGAAAGATACTTTGGCTACAGCTACCCAAGCAAATAAAATTGAACCTGGTAGTGTGGATACGGTAGCGGTGCAAATTCTATTAGGCAATGTTCATGCCTCCGAGAAACGTTATGCTCAAGCTCTTGCTGCTTATGATGCAGCTATTAAAAATGATAAACAAGATTTTCGTCCGGTGTTAGCCAAGGCAATGCTGCTCAAAGAACAGGGCAAAATGGAGGAAGCAAAACCATTGTTTACCACTGCTGCTACTCTAGCACCTGCTGAATATAAAGACGAAATTAACAAGCAAGCTACTACTGAGGCTACACCTGCTCCCTCTCCTGATTCGGAGGGTAATACTGAGGAGTGAGGAGAGAGTGGAGAGATGAGGGAGAGGGGGGAGATGAGGGAGAGGGGGGAGATGAGGGAGAGTGGGGAGAATAATAATTCTTAACTCCTAACTCCTAACTCATAACTCCTAACTCTTAACCCCAACCCCTAACCCCCAACACCCAACCCCTAACTCGTAGCAAAAGACTACCATCTTAGTATGCATTAAGTATTTCCCGTGTCTTTATCGAGTTGGGTTGGGGTACGAACTACTTAATAACCAAACTACTATATTACTACAATTTCTTTCACTGCTACCTCGATCTGTCCTCGCGTATTAGTTCAACACTGTCGGGGAATTCACCGTAGGTTTTTAGTAATTGCGTGGGTAGCTCATCTGCTTGTACAACCGCAGTTTGGCGATTACGATGCTCTTTTTCTAGAACAGTGGCTAGTAATTTAGATGCAACTAGGTTAACATCTTGACCTTGGCGAGCAGCTTTATCACGTAATATTGCTTCTAATTCCGGGCTAAGGTGACAACAATTGTCATAGAACTGCTTCCTTGGGCTTTCAACCTTTGTAGGATATTCTAGCAAACCCAGGAAGCAGAGAAATAAATTAAGCGATCGCAATATTTAGATTGCTTGCTTTTAAAGTCATAAAAAGTCATCTGTAAGCACTTGACATTATGGTTCTCAATATGAGAACCTTGTTTAAGAATAATATATTCAAAGCCTGTCAACAACCCACCACTAATCGGAGTACCGATATAGTGGGGGCTTGAAAGAGTCCTAGTTGACCAGTCTAAGTACTTTGAGTACTACGTTTGGTGAGTTACGACACCTACAGATGCGACGCCAGTTTGTAGCTCTGTCATCTAACGTTAAACAACCATTTGGGAGGTAGTGCGTTAGGTCTAACAAGCTCTCGAAACATTGACGAGGCGAACTTAACCCCATTTATGGGAGGCTCAAAGGGAGCAAAACCATTATGCGTACAGGGTTGTCTCTTGAAGTAGTAATTGTCCTACTGAAAGTGCATCACAATAGCACCCCGAGTTTGGCAATCCCCGTGTAATGGCAAGAGTCAATTTATTTATAGAGAGCGCTATTTATGCAATGTAGAGCTTGTCCCTCCTTTCCTCGCACCACCAAGCGGACTACCGCTATGGTGGGGGTCTCCAGGAGGGAAGACAGATGAGGTTGATCAAAAAACAAAATGTTATAGAAGATTCTCAAAAATTTCCACAAGATATACAGAAAGCAGTTAAAGCATGGTGTGAGGTAGTTAAACAATCTGAGTGGCAACACTTAGATGATATACGAAAAACTTATGATCGTTCTGTAGACCAATTAGAAAACTTTTTAATTTTTAATATCAAAACTTATCGTTTAATTGTAGGTTTTAACTTCCAAGCAAAAATAATTTATTACAAATATCTTCTAACTCATGATGAATATGAATCTGGAAAATGGAAAGATGACGCTTATTTCAAAAGACAATCTAAGAAAGCAACTTAATTAAGTTGCTAGTGGGGTAAATAACATATCCCCACTATCAAAATCTAGAAACCTTTATTGGTTAATCAAGTAATTGAAAGATGACTATTACGCTGGACAGGAAAATCTATGGTTCTCTCTTAGAGAAATACCAACCCAAAGCTATTAATTCTGAAGATGACTACAATCGTACTCTTGAATCCATAGAAGAACTGATGGAACGTGGAGAAGAACTTTCTTTCGAGGAAAATTCTCTATTGGAAATGCTGTCGATTCTGGTTGAGAACTATGAGAATTATCAGTTTTCTCAAGAGTCCGCATCTCCACAGGAAGTTCTGTTGCATTTGATGGATGCACGAAAGCTTAAACAATCAGATTTAGTTGAAGTTATAGGCTCAAAGGGTTTAGTTTCAGAGATAGTTAATGGCAAGAGATCCATTAGCAAATCACAAGCCAAAGCTTTGGGAGAGTTTTTCCATGTTTCTCCTGCACTTTTTATTTAAACCAGGAAAAATTGATTGGGGAGAGGTTGATAAGTATAGTTTTTTTGACAGGACTTACGCAAAAAATATCTTAATTAACGGTCATTCGTTAATTACCGCTAGGAAAAATAAGGGTTTCAAGATTGTTTTGCGTAAGTCCTATTTGAAAAAGCCCTAATTTAAAAAACCTATACCAATAAGCTATCAACCCACTTTCCCAGTTAATACTTTCTCTCCTGCGGTTCAAACATGGTAATCGCTACCGGACGATTTTGAATATCAATTCCTGATGGGGAATAATATGTCAGTGTATGCTTGAGGAAGTTTCCATCATCCCTATCAGGATAATCCTCCCGGAAATGTGCCCCACGGCTTTCCCGACGATTTAAGGCTGATGTGATAATCATTCTTCCTACTACCATTAAACTCCGTAGTTCTAAGGCTTCAATAATTTCTGTATTCCAGTCTTTGCCTTTATCATCTAAGTAAATTTGCGAATATTGTTGCTGCAAATTATGTAGCCTTTCTTGCCCTTCTTGTAAAACTGCTTCAGTCCGAAAAACGCCACAATCTTGCGTCATCGTATCTTGAAAAGCTTGGCGCAGATGATGAATACGTAATTCTCCGGATTGGTCGAGTAAAGTTTGTATTTCGGCTTTGGCTTCCTGAATATAACGTTGTTCTTCCACCGTGGGTAACTTACGATTTTGCACATAGTGAGCGATCGCAGCCCCAGTTCTCTTTCCATAAACCACGCATTCCAACAGCGAATTACTGCCTAGTCTATTGGCACCATGGACAGATACACAAGCGCTTTCCCCAGCCGCGAAAAAGCCTTCTACAAGTCCACTATCACTGCTACGAACTCTGCCATCGGTATTCACTGGAATTCCACCCATACAATAGTGAATGGTGGGACGTACTGGTATGGGTTGGGTAACGGCGTCAACTCCCACCAAACGGTGTGCTTCTTCCCAGCAGAAGGGGACGCGACTCATAATTTTTTCTTCACCCATGTGCCGCAGATCCAAATATACAAAGGAACCCCCCGCACTGCCATCATTGTTTATACCACGTCCGGCGCGAATTTCGTAGGTAATCGCCCGGGAGGTAATATCCCTGGGTGCCAGTTCCATGCGACTGGGGGCATAGTTTGCCATAAAGCGATCGCCCTGGGAATTGATTAAATATGCTCCTTCACCCCTTACCGCTTCGGAAATCAACACTCCTACCGGATACAACCCTGTAGGGTGAAATTGCACAAATTCCATATCTTGCAATGGTAAACCAGCCATGGCTGTCATGGCTAAACCATCCCCTGTGGAGGCAAAATCATTAGAGGTGGTGTTATAAACGCGACCATAACCACCAGTAGCAAACATGACTGCCTTTGCCCGGACTATCTCTATCTGCCCATCAAGAATGTGGTACATGACTACACCCTTGACTTCACCCTCTTCTAATATCAGGCGCATTACGTACCATTCTTGGTAAATTTGCACACCATAACGCCGCAAATTATTCACCAATTCGTGCAAAATCGCATGACCAGTTTTATCAGCGGCATAGCAAGTACGGTTGTGGGAATGTCCTCCAAAAGCTCGTTGGGCAATGCGACCATCTGGTAAGCGGGAGAATAACACTCCCATATGTTCTAAGTCAATGACCACATCTGGGGCTTCCTGGGCAAGAATTGCTACCGCGTCTTGGTCTGCCAAATAGTCGGAACCTTTAACAGTATCAAAGGCGTGAGCTTCCCAAGTATCCGTAGAATCCACATTTTTGAGGGTCGCTGCGATACCTCCTTGGGCAGCAACAGAGTGGGAACGAATGGGATGGGTTTTAGCCACCACAGCCACATTTAAGCTGGGGTCGGTGCGGGCAATTTCCACTGCTGCACGACATCCAGCCAAACCTCCACCAATAATAATTACATCATGGTCAAGCATAATTTCCCCGACTGCAAACAGCATTTTAGATTTGAGATTTGAGATTTTGAATTGAAAGATTTGTTCATCCAAAATCTAGGAATTTACAGGTTTTCTAGTTACCTTTTATCCTTTACCTATTCTCTATTATCAAGGCAGCCAGACGTGGTAATTTTAAGCATTGGGAACCTTTTCATCTCGACAAGCATGAACGTAGCTGACGACAAAAGTATTGTTAAAGAATATTTCAATTCTACGGGCTTTGACCGCTGGAAGCGCATTTATGGCGATGGCGAAGTCAATAAAGTCCAGTTGGATATCCGCAACGGACACCAGCAAACTGTGGATAAGGTGCTAGGCTGGCTAAAAGCTGATGGCAATTTATCTGAACTGTCAATCTGTGATGCTGGGTGTGGTGTAGGTAGTCTGAGTATTCCCCTAGCAGTGGCTGGTGCAAAGGTCTATGCCAGCGATATTTCTGAGAAAATGGTAGAGGAAGCCAAAGCAAGGACATTACACGCTTTGAACAATAATGATAATCCGACTTTTATGGTGCAGGATTTAGAACACTTAAGCGGTAGCTACGATACAGTTATCTGTCTGGATGTGCTGATCCATTACCCCCAAGAAAAAATGGATGAAATGATTTCTCATCTTTGTTCCTTGGCACAATCGCGGATAATTGTCAGCTTTGCACCTAAAACCTGTTTCTTAACTATTCTGAAAAAAATTGGCAGTTTTTTCCCTGGACCTAGTAAAACTACTCGTGCTTACATGCACCGGGAAACTGATGTGGTCAAAGTCTTAGAAAAGAACGGTTTTAGCGTCCAGCGAGAGTCTATGACTCGTACCAGTTTTTACTTCTCTCGTTTACTGGAAGCTACACGTAAGTAAGGTTAAGATCGCGGCAAGACATACATCTTGCCCCGTGAGCTATGAAACTTTTCAAACAACTGTCGGCTGGTTTGCTCCTTTCATTTGGGTTTATTTTCTTTATGGTTGTGCCTATAGGAATTGTAAAGTATAGCCAGGGGGACACCCAAGAGGAAAAACAGGAGGCGTTATCTAGTATTTTGGGTGGTTTAATTTTAGGTACACCAAGTTTTGCTGGTGGAATGTGGCTAGTCAGGGGATTGCGTCAACAACATCAAAAACAAATAAGCGATCGCCTTGATTCTGCCTTTTATAGCCTGATTGAACAACAAAATGGACAGATTTCCCTATTAATCTTTGCCAAAGAAGCACAAATTTCTGGGGAAGAAGCTAAAAGATATTTAGATACAAAAGCGAAAGAATTTAATGCTACTTTTGATCTAAATCCCGCAGGTGGCATTTATTATCACTTTCATTTGTGAATTGAACAAACAAAACCTTTCCAAAGTTAATCTCCCTGTACTGAGATGAGATGTGGGTAGATTTCCTATGCAATAAACATATTTTTTGCATATGATGACGGAAATGGGTTGCTTTTTATCTGTGTATTCTGTTTTTTCATGTAACTATAGCGGTTTTGGGTTGGGTGCAATACAAAGGGAATCGTGAAATTAGGACGGGCAGGGATGCCCATCCCACAATTTATTGGAATAAGAGTGAAAACCGCTATATAAAAACTTGTTTTCCTGTTTTCTTTGTTATCAGGACTTACGTAAATGTCACATTCAAAAATAAACTTTCGTTCGTAGTGAGTACTAAAGTACTCACGCACAAGGTTTAAAACCCTTACTGCAAACATTATGAATATGCCAGTTGCGTAAGTCCTAGTTATATTTAGGTAACTAACAGGGTTTAAGTATAATTAAAAGTTATTGTTAAATTAATTTAGTTTTGTGATTCAAATTAATGCCCATTTTTTGTCGAAATTTTCTCGAAAAATTATTGACGTAATTCCGTTGTTTGATGCTATAGTAGAAAAAAGTATTTTTGGGCATTCCCTGACCATTTTTCAGCCAAAACCGCTACAAGCCTTTTAATATCGTTGCAAGAAACCTAAAAGTCAAATTTCTATAACGTCAAGAAAGACCAATTTTCTCCACCCCAATTCACCTCATAAATACCTGCACTTGACAAAATACAGATAAGATGATAACAATGTCCCACTGACAATCTGTCGGTATTGCAAAAGTTAGTCGCTCATAGGAGCCTAATTACTCCAAGCCACCACCTGTCTACTCGGAGGGTGTGCAATACAAAGGGAATCGTGAAATTAGGATGAAAAAGGATGTACATCCCCAAAAAAAAATATATATAGCGCTTTTCAGTTGAGTCCAATACACGAGGGAACCTCACCCCGTCCTGCGGACACCCCTCTCCGAACTTGCAACAGAGGGGAAGGGGGTGAGGTTCATCTGTATTCTATCCAAGTGAAAACCGCTATA